>NZ_JBQOJB010000002.1:0-294047 GCF_054971365.1 Marinococcus salis
CACCTCCATCTGTCGATCCTACTACGAATACGACGTGAGAGGTGCTTTTATCTGTCTCATTTATTTAGGTCACTTCATAACGATCGGCGCAGGTGTTTTTGTCTGTCAGACACTGAGAGCCTGGGGATTTCCTCATTGCAGCGGGTTTTTGTTTTCATCGAGAGTAAAGCCTTCGCCAATAACATCCTGTACATCATTAACTGTAACAAATGCATGGGGGTCCACCCGCTCGACAAGATGCTTCAGACGCATCAGTTCATTTTTACCGACCACGCAGTAAAGTATTTCTTTTTCCTGGCGGGTGAAGCTTCCTTTTCCATTTAATATGGTCGCTCCTCGGTTCATTTCCTGTAAAATGGCATCAGCTACCTCCGGCGCCTGATCGGAAATGATCATGGCAGCTTTGCCGGAGTATGCGCCCTGCTGAATAAAATCGATGACCCGCGCAGCCACGAACACGAACACAAGTGTATACATCGCTTCCCGGTAGTCCAAATACAACAGGGAAGCAATGATTACGAAAGCATCGAACATAAACAATGACCGCCCCATCGTCCAGCCGAATACGTTGCTTGCAAGCTTGGCGATAATGTCGGCTCCCCCGGTCGTACCGCCGTACCGGAAAACAATGCCGAGCCCTGAACCAACAAAAACTCCGGCAAACAGGGCGACAAGCACAAGGTCATCCTGGAGCGGTAGACGGAGGAGATCGACTTTTTGAAACAGCCATAGAAAAAAGCTGACAGCGGCTGTACTTATAAGCGTATAGACAAACACGTGCCGGCCAAGCAGCCGCCAGCCCAAAATCAGAACTGGAATATTTAGAAAAAGGTTGCTGAAGGCTGGGTTGATATTGAATAAATTATAAAGAATTAGGGTAATACCAGTAAAGCCGCCGTCCGCTAGCTGGTTTTGCATGTTAAAATAGACGAGTCCAAAACTCATAATGGCAGAGCCAAGTACGACAAAAAAGATATTACGGGTATGTATCCAAACGTTAATAATGATTCCTCCTCTCTGGCCGGAAAGCTCGTATCAACCGTTACATTATAGTAAAGCCTGCAGCAGGAGGCAATCGATGTTTGTCAAACCAAAAGGATTTTTATACGATTGAGGGGAGGAAGCCGGTATGACACAGGAACAAATAACAATGAAAGATATGCAGGAAAAGGTAGACGCCTTTATCGGCCAGTTTGAAGAAGGGTATTTCAGTCCGCTGGCCATGCTTGCAAGAATGACCGAGGAAACGGGCGAGCTTGCTAGAGAAATTAATCACTACTACGGAGAAAAGCCGAAAAAAGAAAGCGAAGAGCATAAATCTCTGGATAAAGAAATGGGTGATCTGCTGTTTGTGCTTATTTGCTTTGCGAATTCACTTGATATTGATCTAGAGGAAGCCTTTCGTATCGTAATGGACAAGTTTGAAACAAGAGATCAGGATAGATGGACGAAAAAGGAGAATGACAAATGACTGAATCAATCCGCGTTATTGTTGCCGGGCCAAGAGGAAACATGGGCAAAGAAGCTGTACATATGATTGAAAGAGAAGACCACCTGGAGCTCGCTGCCGTAGTGGATCATAAATACGAGGGTGCTTTGCTTTCCGATATCGAAGGCATGCCCAACGTGGAAGCTCGCGTCTATACGAACGTCGACCAGTGTCTTAGCGAGATTGGAGCAGAAGTGTTTGTAGATCTGACTACTCCGGAAATTGGAAAGGTACATACAGAGAAAGCGCTCGATTATGGACTGGCACCTGTCGTCGGGACTACCGGTTTTTCTGATGAAGATCTTGAACGCCTGCGGCAGAAAGCGAAGGAACAGCAGCGGGGAGTGCTGATTGTTCCAAACTTTGCCATTGGTGCTGTTCTGATGATGAAAATGTCACAAATGGCAGCGGCCTACTTCCCGGATGTAGAGATTACTGAACTCCATCATGACCGTAAGCTCGACGCTCCGTCTGGCACAGCCGTGAAAACAGCAAAGCTGATTCAAGAAAACCGGGCCAAAAAAACCCAGGGGCACCCGGAGGAAAAAGAAACCATGCCGGGAGCCCGCGGGGCGGAGCTCGATGGGATGCGGATTCACAGCACCCGTCTTCCAGGGCTGGTGGCTCATCAGCAGGTAATGTTTGGCGGTGAAGGCCAGACACTCACTATACGGCACGACTCGATTAACCGTGCGTCGTTTATGCCGGGAGTTAAATTTGCAATCGAGCAGGTAATCACGATGAAAGAACTTGTGTATGGCCTCGAAAATATTCTGGAGTAAGGGGACTTTTTTATGAATATCGCATTGATTGCCCATGATAAGAAAAAAGACGACCTCATTCGGTTTGCCGAAGCCTACAGACATATTCTCGAGCGTCATACTCTTTCAGCAACAGGAACCACCGGAGGAAGACTGCAGAAGGAAGCAGGCCTGCACGTAAAACAATATCAGTCCGGGCCGCTCGGGGGCGATCAGCAGATCGGGGCAAAAATAGCGGAACAGCAGGTGGACCTGGTGCTTTTTTTCCGGGACCCGTTAACTGCACAGCCTCATGAACCCGATATTACGGCCCTGATGAGGCTTGCTGACGTACATGGGGTGCCGCTGGCAACAAATATGGCTGCGGCTGAAGTGCTGATTAAAGGCCTGGAACACGGATTGTTTGCCTTTCGGGAGATTTTAAAGGAGTCCACAGATCAATATGACACATAAACGAACGCTTTTAACCGTGGGAGCCCATCCTGATGATATCGAAATCGGGATGGGCGGAACGGTAGCGCAGCACAGTAAAACCGACAATGTCTATATGCTTTCCCTGACAGAGGGGGACCTTTCATCCAACGGCACGGTGGAAACAAGGCAGCAGGAAGCAGAGCGTGCGGCGGAAATCCTCGGTGCCCAGCGGCTGCAGCTTACCTGGAGAGACCGGATGCTTACAGCAGTAACCCAGGAAGAGTACACGCAGCTTGTGCAGCTGATCCGCCGCATCCAGCCGGACACGATATTTGCCCCTTACTATATCGATCGGCATCCGGACCACGGCGATGCCGGGAATATCGTTAAGCGGGCTTTGTTTGATGCGGGGGTTAAGCTTTATCCGGGTGTGGATGAAAATGCCCACAAGGTGCCAGACATGTACTACTACATGATTAACGGCTACCACCGGCCGACCTTTTATGTGGATATCACCACGGCCGCCGGTGACAAAGAAGCGGCATTACGGGCGTATAAAAGCCAGTTTAATCCGGGAGAAGAGGCCACAAGTACGCCGCTTACGGATGGGTACCTCGAAACGATACAGGCAAGAGACCGACTATTCGGCAAAGAAACGGGAGTGACTTACGCGGAAGGGTTTATCGCAGAAACTCCGATGCTTTTTCAACAGGTGCCCGGCAAACAAGGAAGTGACTAAGCATGAAAATTGGAATAACGTGCTACCCGACGGTAGGAGGGTCGGGAGTGATTGCGACGGAGCTCGGCAAGCTGCTCGCTGAACAAGGCCATGAGATCCATTTCATCACCTCGGCCATCCCATATCGTTTAACCGAAACCTCACCGAATATTTATTACCACGAAGTTTCCGTGAATCAGTACGAAGTGTTTCAGTACCCGCCTTATTCATTAACACTCGCAAGTAAAATGGCGGAAGTGGTCAACCGGGAGCAGCTTGACGTGCTGCATGTGCATTACGCCGTACCTCACGCTGTCTGTGCGATTTTAGCCAGAGATATGACCGACCATCCTGTGAAAGTAGTAACAACGCTGCACGGCACTGACATTACCGTTCTCGGACATGATTCATCGCTTCGGGACATTATCCGCTACGCCATTCAGCGTTCGGATGAAGTAACGGCGGTGTCTGACGCTTTAGTTAACCAGACCCGGCATATGCTTGAAGTCGACCGTGATATTCATACAATATACAATTTCGTGGATGAACGGGTGTATGCCCCGAAAAAGGATAAAAAGGATTTAAAAAAAGCGTACAATATTGATGAGGACGAAAAAGTGCTTCTCCATGTCTCTAATTTTCGGCCGGTAAAAAGAGTGGTAGACGTCGTTCGCACATTTGCAGCAGTACAGACCGAAGTTTCCTGCAAGCTCGTCATGCTCGGGGACGGACCGGACCGGGAAAAGGCATGGGCCGAGGCAAAAAAACTAGGCGTTGACCAGGATGTGCTGTTCTTAGGCAATCAGCGGGAGGTCGCCGACTATTTGCATATTGCTGACCTGATGCTGCTTCTTTCCGAGAAAGAAAGCTTCGGACTCGCCGCGCTGGAAGCAATGGCGTGCGGAGTGCCAGTAATCGGCACGGATGTTGGAGGCATTCCTGAAGTAGTTTTTCATAATGAAACCGGCTATGTTGTGCCGCTAGGGGCTGTGGAACTAGCCGCCCAGCAGGCGGTGGATCTGCTACTTGATCCAGACAAAATGAAACGGTTTGAGCAGCGTTCGCTCGACGTGGTGGAAGAACATTTCTCCTCCTCACGCATCGTAACCCAATACGAAGAAGTGTACCGCCGGACCATGGGGGACGAATAATGAACGAAGGGCAGACGTGGGAAGAAGGGCTGCATATTATCAAGACGTTACGACGGCGCGGCATCGATGCCTACGTGGTAGGGGGAGCCGTGCGCGACGGGCTGATGAGCCGGGAGCCGAGTGATATAGATATAGCAGCCGCCGCGACTGTGAAGGAACTTTCGGTTATATTTCCGCACGCAGTGAAGCCGTCGGAAAAACACGGAACCCTGCTCGTGAAGAGTGGAAAGAATATCGTGGAGGTTACCCCATTCCGCGCAGGGGCAAAAACAATTGAAGAGGACCTGCAGCAGCGGGATTTTACATGTAACGCGATAGCAGCAGATGAACAGGGCATGGTAATAGATCCATTTAACGGCCGGAGAGACATCCGGCAGCGGGTGTTGCGCACGCCGGGCCCGGCTGAACAGACCTTTTCCCTTGATCCGCTTCGGGTTGTGCGGGCGTTTCGGTTTAGTTCGGTCCTCGGATTTTCGCTGGACCCGGGAGTCGAGCGGGCAGCAGAATCAGCTGCGGCTGGTCTTGCACATACCGCTGTGGAACGAATACGTGATGAAATTACCAGACTGCTTGAGGGCCAAAAGCGGCTGGACGCCCTGGAAAACATGAGGGAGCTGCGTCTGTTTTCGTATTTTCCGCAAGCAGTACAAACGGTGTCCGCCTTTTTTTATCATTCGACGCTTGTACAATTCCCTGCTGGCAAAGAGGCTTCGTGGGCAGCTTTATTATACGCCCTGTATGGGCATAGAAGCTTGAACATGCTGCATGGATGGAGGTTTTCCAACCAGGCACGAAAACAGTGCCGCTGGCTGTTGGAACGGATCGACGTCCCCGCTTCCCCCGATACGTGGCTGCAGTGGCTGTATTATTTCGGGCCGCAGCAGGTGGCGGATCTTGAAGAACTTAAACAGTGGAAGTATTTTGCTTACCACCGACGCCCCAGGTCAGAATGGAAAAGAAAATGGGAAGGTCTTCCAATCCATTCCAGTCAGGAGCTTGCGCTTCCGCCGAAGACCATCGCTTTAATGCCGGCCTACAAGGGCACGGCGAAGATTGGAGAGGCAGTAGCATTATTGGAAAAGGCGGTTGTGAACGAAAAGGTAGAAAACAGTGAACAAAAGCTGTTAGCCTATTTGGAGGAAAAAGAACGATGAATAAAAACCGATTGCTGCAGCTGTTGATGGCTCACCAGGATCGCCCGGTGTCCGGGCAGGAAATCAGCGATGACCTGCAGGTGTCCCGTACTGCTGTATGGAAACAAATTGAAGAACTGCGGAAAAACGGGTACGAAATTGAAGCAGCGTCCCGGCGCGGATACCGGCTGGTGCGTATTCCCGACCGTGTCGGCACAGAAGAAATAATGCTTCATCTTACAACTGCACGTCTCGGCCGCCCGATTATTTATAAAGATACCGTTACCTCCACTCAGGAAATTGTGAGGGAAGAAGCTGAAAAAGGAGCCAAAGAAGGACTTATTGCGGTCGCGAATGAACAGATGCAGGGCCGCGGAAGACTTGGGCGCGTATGGCAGAGCAGGCCCGAACAAGGCATTTGGATGAGCCTGCTGCTTCGCCCGCAGGTGCCCCCGCGCTACGCTCCGCAGCTCACTCTGTTGTCAGCGGTAGCTCTTGCCGAGGCGCTTGACAATTATCTGCCGGAGCCGACGACGATTAAATGGCCGAACGATATACGCATTCATAAAAGAAAAGTCGCAGGGATACTAACGGAAATGCAGGCAGACATGGATGAAGTACAGACGGTCATTGTCGGCATGGGTATTAATGTGAATCAAAACGACGGGGATTTCACTGAAGAACTTGCTGAAAAAGCTGGCTCTATCCGTCAGTACGCAGGCGTCCGCCAGAGCCGTCCGCAGGTTATCGCTTCTATCTTAAAAAGCTACGAGACCTGGTATAATGAATACTTAACGAATGGATTTGGTGCAGTCAAAGCAGCCTGGACCGCCAAGGCTGATACTCTGGGCAGCTTTATCCAGGTAGAGACGTCCAGGCAGACAGTAGAAGGAAAAGCTCTTCGTATAACGGAGGAAGGGGCACTGCAGGTTCAAAGGTCAGACGGAAACACCCAGACGGTGCACAGCGGCGAAATTTTGGATGATCCGCCGTCCGGGTAACGGAAGAAAGGAGGCAGGCAGATGGGACAAAAATATGTAGTCATAGATGTAGAAACGACCGGCACTTCTCCAAGAAAAGGAGCAAAAATAATTGAAATCGGCGCAGTGCTGATGGAGGATGAACAAGTGCTTGACACTCTTTCGACCTTTATCCAGCCGCATATGCCGATTCCTCCTTTTATCCAGCAGTTTACGGGCATTCATGACCAGGATGTAGAGCACGCCCCCGAGTTTTACGAAATAGCTCCCACCTTAACTGCCTGGCTCGAGGATGCCGCCTTTGTCGGACACAACGTGCAGTTTGATCTGGCATTTATCAATGCCGGCATGCAGGAAGCGGGATTCCCGCTGTTTCAGGGAGCCGTAGTGGATACGGTGGAGTGTGCGAGACTGGCCTATCCCGAAGCTCCGGGGTTCCGGCTGTCGCAGATCACGTCGTGGCTGGACCTCGACCATGATCGTCCACACCGGGCGGACAGTGACGCCCTCGTCACGGCGGAACTGTGGATATCCATCCGTAAAAAACTTGCTATGCTACCGAAGGCTGTGCTCCACCATCTGGACCGGCTGGCTGGCTTTCTGCACAGTGATCTCCACCGGTATATTGAACGCTGCATTGCAAAAGCACCGCAGCAGCTTCCCTACGATTTAGAGGAAAACCACGGCATTGTGTTCCGTAAAGAGCTTCCAGCGGATAAGCCGGAGCAGAGAAGCGTATCGCTTAAGGAAACCCTCAGCAAAGGCCATGCTAAACGAAGCGGTTGGGAACGCTTTGAGGAGCGCCCGGGGCAGCTGGAGATGGCTGAAATGGTCTATGCTTCGTTTAAGGAGCGGTCTCATGCTGTCATAGAAGCCGGCACCGGCCTGGGGAAAACGCTAGCTTATTTGCTTCCGGCAGTAAAATACCATCGTACATATAACCAAAAAATCTTAATTTCCACTCAGACACTTACCCTGCAGGAGCAGCTGATGAATGAGGACCTGCCGTTGCTCGAGCAGCTCATTGACGACCGGATCTCTGTGGCAGTTTTAAAAGGCCGGAGCAACTATATCTCTCTTCAGCGGTTTGAAAAATGGCTGCAGCACCGCCAATTTTCGCTCGAAGAAGCGCTTGGCCTCGGCCAGGTGCTGGTATGGCTGACGGAAACCAGGCACGGGGATCTGGATGAAATAAATATGGCCGGCGGCCGCAGAAATGCCCTGTGGGAAAGTCTGCGTCAAAACCATTACCAGGAGGAGCATGCCCAAAGAGGATGGGAGGCGTTTTGCTTTTATGCACGGGCCCGCCGCAAAGCTGAATATGCTGATATTGTCGTTACCAATCATGCGATGCTTTTAAGCGACATATACCAGGGAAAGAATTTATTTGCCGCCTACCCTTATGTGATTATTGATGAAGCGCATCATCTGCCGGACACGGCAGGAAAATATGCAGGCAGATCCGTGCACTATACAAAAGCGAACCGCCTGCTCCGCAGATTTGGCCTGGATACGAAGCAGAGTGTGGTACGGCCGCTCATTTGGTTTGGCGAAGAAGCCGGAATCACGTTTGAGTCAGGCTGGTACCAGGAACGCGAGGATAACCACGCGGTGCTCATGTATGAATGTGACGAACTGTTCCGCCTTCTCACCCGCTGGTGCCGCACGTCTTCCGGCCGTCGTCGTTCGGAGGTGGGCAGATACAGCCAGCGCTTTATTCCCGGCGGAGAAGCGGGTCCGGTATGGGAACAGGTGGAGGAAGCCGGCCGTCGTTTTCTCGCCCTGCTGGAACAGGAATTCAAGGAATGGCAAACGTTTGAGAAAGTGTGGGAAACCCAGCCATCAGCTAAAAGTTGTGTAAATGAACTTGCTGAACTAAATGCATATATGGAACAGCTGGACGGACTTGGGGACAATCTGTTTCACCTGCTGTTTGAACGGGAGCCTGAGCATGTGTACTGGGTGGAAGCAGAGCAGAGCGGCGCCAAAAATGCCGCGTACGTTTATGCCCGCCCAATGGAAGTGGCATCGGAGCTGAGTGAACAGCTGTTTATGAGAAAAGACAGCGTGGTGCTTACGTCCGGTTCCCTGGCGGTTAATGGCTCGTTTGATTACATGAAATCAAAAATGGGGTTGAATGATTTCCTGCCGCAAACAAGCCTGATCGCTTCTCCTTACCATTACGCGTCCCAGACACAGCTGCTCGTTCCAAAAGACATTTCCGGGGTGAACGACAAACACGCAGACTTTGAGCTGGAAGCGGCTGAATATATTTTCCATGCTGTTAATATTACGGAAGGTAAAACAATGGTGCTGTTTACTTCGTTTAATATGCTTAAACAGGTGTATCATCAGCTCAAGGAATGGACGGAAGAATCGACATTGAGTGTTATCGGGCAAGGGATTACAAGCGGCACCCATGCCAAGTTGACCAAGCTGTTTCAACAGCAGGACAATGCTCTTTTACTTGGGACCAATGCCTTCTGGGAGGGTGTCGATATCCCCGGTGAAAAGCTGCAGCATGTAATTATTGTGCGCCTGCCGTTTTCCCCGCCCACAGACCCCGTCTACGAAGCTGTGTCGGATAAATTGCAGCGCGAAGGAAAAAGGTCATTTTATACAGAGGCCCTGCCGCATGCTGTGCTCCGGTTCAAGCAAGGATTTGGCCGCCTGATCCGCCATTCTGATGACCGGGGCGTAGTAACGGTCCTTGATAAAAGGATTATGGAGGCTTCCTACGGCTCCTCATTCATTGACTCGATTCCCCGCACCAATACGTATTATGAACCGATGTATGCGGTGCTGGACCGTATCGCTGATTTTTTTGAAGAAGCAAAAAAACGTTAAAAGGAGTGCAGAAATGGAACACTTTGTAATCGAGCATGTTTACCCAATCCCAAATGCACGCGGCGTCCGGGCGGTCAAAAGCCATATTGAAGTGAAGAACGGCACAATCATTACTGTAGCCCCGGGAGACTACCAGAATAGGGAAAGCGGAGCTATTATTCTGGATGGCCGGGGCAAATGGCTGAGCCCGGGTCTGTACAACACCCACGGCCATACCCCGATGACAATGATGCGGGGGGTTTCGGATGACGTGGTGCTCCAGGAATGGCTGAACAACCATGTGTGGCCAAGAGAGCGCCTGTTTACCAGCGAAACAGCGAAGGCCGGCACAGAGCTTGCTCTCGCGGAAATGATTCGCACTGGCACAACTGGATTCCTCGACATGTACCATATGGGCATGCAAAACACATATGAACTCGTGAAAAGCTCGGGCATCAAGTCAATGATTTCTAAGGGCATGATGAGTATTGGAACGCCGGAGGAGCAGAGCGAAAAGCTTGCAGCGGCCGCCCGTGACTTGAACGAGTGGGAGCAGGATTCAAGCGGAAGAATAACAGGGATGCTTTTCCCACACGCACCGTATACATGCACACCGGACTTTTTGGAAAAAATTGTTGATGCGGGGCACCGCTACAATTTGCCGCTTGGTATTCATCTTGAGGAAACGGCCAGGGAAGTGGCAGATTATCAGCGCGATTATGGCATGACTCCGGCCAGGAAATTAAAGGAGATTGGATTTTATTCACGCCCGGCGATGCTTACGCACGTCGTGCATGCGACAGATGAGGATCTCGACGACATGAGCGTGCCGGAAGTGACTATTTCCTACAATCCAATGAGCAATGCCAAGCTTGGCTCAGGTATTGCTCGTGTTCCGGAAATGCTAAAACGCGGCCTAAGGGTGACAATTGGCACGGACAGTGCTGTTTCCAACAACAACCTTGACATGTTTGAAGAGCTCCGCCTGGGCGCTTTGATGCAGAAAGTTGCCTTTCAGGATCCCAGTTCAATAGAAACAGAAGCGGTCTGGAAGATGGCAACAGAGAACGGTGCAGCATCGATGGGATTTGACAACAGCGGCAAGCTGGAATCAGGAGCTGCAGCCGACTTTATTCTACTCGACAGTGCATCATTTGCGCTCCAGCCGTATGATAATATTTTATCGCACCTAGTGTACGCGGCCTCCGGCAGAGATGTCACTGACAGCTTTGTGAACGGCAGACAGCTGATGAAAGACGGCGAACTTCTGACGCTCGATGAAGAAAAAATTAACGCCGAGGCCAACCGCCATTACCGTAAATTAAATGAAGCGTACTTATAGTACGCCGGGCGAGGTGAAATAATGGGAAACGAACAGCTTGAGGTCGTCGCCTCTGTAAAAATCGAAGCGTCGTCGGATCTGTATAAAATTGTTGATACACTAAATCGCACGTTAAAGCAGGAGGAATTAATGTTCGGCCTTTCTCTTGATAAGGAAAACGAAGAGCAGATGGTGTTTACCATTTACCGCACATAGGGGGAGATGTCGTGAAAAACTGGATGACGCTTGCAGCCTTTCTGGTTGTTTTTCTGGTGGTAGGCGGCCTTGTCGTCGGCTATTTTCAGGCCCGGGCGCCGCTTGCTGATGACAAGGAGCGTGCAGAAACGCTGGCACTTGAAGAAAATAATGTTGCCGAAGTACAGAATACATTTATTTATAACGGCAAACAGCCGGTAAAAACAGTGCGCGTCGAAACTAATGACGGCAGCAGGGATTGGCTGTTTTTCCACGACGGGGAATTGCTCGAACGCCTGGCCGCTGCTGATACGTTGAGTATGCAGGAAGCTGAGGAGCGTATAGTGGAAATAGAGGGGATTGACGCTGTACGGAAGGTGACGCCCGGCTACGAAGACGACCGTCCGGTATACGAAGGCAAATACCGGACGGAAAACCAGCAGCATTATGTGTACATTGATATGGAAACGGGAGAATTTGTGAAAAGCTTCAGCCTGGACCGGGGCTAAGTACGCTAAACCACGCTTGAACTCCTTTTCGCTTTTCTTTACACTAACTATGGATAGATTGAGCACGGAAATTATTGAGGAGGAAAAAGTATGGAATTGTCCCAACGAGTGAAAGAAATTACCCCTTCATCAACTCTGGCGATTACAGCCAAAGCCAATGAATTAAAAGCTGCCGGCCAGGACGTTATCGGCCTTGGCGCCGGAGAGCCGGATTTTAATACCCCGCAGTACGTAATAGATGCAGCGGTGCGCTCCATGCAGGAAGGAAAAACGAAATACACCCCTTCCGGCGGTCTGCCGGAATTAAAGGATGCAGTGATTCAAAAATTCAAGCAGGATCAGGGACTTGAGTACTCCCGCGACGAAATCATCGTTGGAACCGGCGCCAAGCATATTCTGTTTACACTGTTTCAAACCATTCTTGATCCGGAAGATGAAGTGATTATTCCAACGCCTTACTGGGTCAGCTATCCGGAGCAGGTTAAGCTTGCCGGCGGGCGGCCGGTATTTGTCGACGGCAAGGAAGAAAACCAGTTCAAAATCCTTCCGGAGCAGCTGCGCGAGGCAGTAACGAGCAAAACGAAAGCCGTCATTATTAATTCACCGAGCAATCCGACTGGCACGATGTACAGCCGGGAGGAACTCGAGGCCCTGGGAGAAGCAGCAAAAGCCGAAGATCTGCTGATCGTTTCCGATGAAATTTATGAAAAACTGATTTACGGAGACAAGCAGCATACATCCATCGCAGAGCTTTCCCCGGAATTAAAAGAGCAGACTATTGTCGTTAACGGCGTTTCTAAATCCCATTCGATGACCGGGTGGAGAATCGGCTACGCAGCCGGCAATCGTGCGATTGTCAAGGCAATGACGAGCCTTGCGAGCCATTCAACGTCTAACCCGACAACGAATGCCCAGTACGGAGCGATCGCCGCCTATACGCAAGACGACGGTGCTGTAGAAACGATGCGCCAGGCATTCAGCGAACGGCTGAACACGATTTACGACAAGCTCGTCTCTATCCCGGGAATTACCTGCGTGAAGCCGGAAGGCGCCTTTTATTTATTTCCAAATGTTGAAAAAGCAGCCAGCTCATATAAAGACGTGGACGAATGGGTGAAGGCACTGTTGGAAGAAGAAAACGTGGCGGTTGTTCCAGGCAGCGGATTTGGTTCTCCGCAAAACGTGAGGCTCTCCTACGCTACGTCCCTGGGACAGCTGGAAGAAGCAGTGGCAAGAATACGCCGTTTCGTAGAAAAATAATTTAATGAGTATAAACAGGACGAACCGGAGGGACTAACGTGAAAGTAACCATTGAACGTTTAAATCAATATATCGGCCAGGAGGTAAGGTTTGGCGCCTGGCTGGCCAATAAGCGCTCCAGCGGCAAAATCGCATTTTTACAGCTGCGGGACGGCACCGGCTTCGTGCAGGGTGTTATCGTAAAAAATGAAGTCGGGGAAGAGCTGTTCGCCCAGGCCAAAAATCTTCCTCAGGAAAGCTCGTTGTATGTGGACGGTGCGGTGAAAGAAGATGATCGTTCCCCAACCGGCGTGGAGCTTCAGGTGACCGGCTTCGAGGTTATCCAGGAAGCAGAACCTTACCCGATTACCCCGAAAGAGCATGGGACAGAATTTTTGATGGATCACCGTCACCTTTGGATGCGCTCGAGCAAGCAGCACGCGCTTTTGCGTATACGTGATGAAATTATTCAGGCAACCTACGCTTTTTTCCGGGAAAATCAGTTTATTAAAGTCGATCCCCCAATTTTGACAGGAAGCTCGGCGGAGGGGACAACATCACTTTTTCATACGAAGTACTTTGATGAAGACGCGTACCTGTCCCAGTCCGGCCAGCTGTATATGGAGGCTGCGGCTCTCGCTTTTCAGCGTGTGTTTTCATTTGGTCCGACATTCCGTGCGGAAAAATCAAAAACCCGAAGGCACTTGATTGAATTTTGGATGATTGAGCCCGAAATGGCTTTTTGTGATCATAATGAGAGCCTGGAAATTCAGGAGCAGTACGTCTCCCATGTCGTGCAGGCGGTGCTTGCCAACTGCCGACAGGAGCTGACTACGCTGGAGCGCGACACATCCAAGCTAGAAGCCATTCAGGCACCTTTTCCGCGCATCACGTACGATAAAGCGATTGAAATGCTGCAGGAGGCAGGTTATGAAGTAAGCTGGGGCGAGGATTTTGGTGCGCCTCATGAGACGTATATAGCAGAGCAGTTTCAAAAGCCGGTATTTATTACTAATTACCCGCTCGGCATCAAGGCCTTTTACATGAAGCCGGACCCGGATTATCCAGAAACCGCGCTCTGTGCCGACCTGATTGCTCCGGAAGGCTACGGGGAAATTATTGGCGGCAGCCAGCGTATTGACGACCTGGAGCTTATGAAACGGCGGTACGAAGAACACAACCTGTCGGAGGAAGCCTATGGCTGGTATCTGGATTTAAGAAAATACGGCACCGTGCCGCACTCCGGATTCGGTCTTGGACTTGAACGTACAGTCGGCTGGATTGCAGGCACTGAACATGTCCGGGAAACCATACCGTTTCCGCGTTTGTTGAACAGGCTGTACCCATAAGAGAAAAAGCCCCCGTCCCGGGGGTTTTCCTTTATGCACTTTGCCGACGGCCGGCCGGGTGAAGAGGAGGACAAACAGATGAACAAGGATAAAGAAATAGAAGCACTAATGCATGGTCATCTTTCCATTCCAGTAATTATTCTGGACAAATATCATCAGGTGGGGCTGAATGAAAAAGAAGCAATGATGCTCCTGCATATCTACCGTTTTGGCCAAAACAACGTGCCGCTACCAACACCGAAGGAACTGGCAGAGAAAATGAGCATGGATGAAAATGAATGCGCCGGCTGCCTGCGCTCAATGATTAAGCGGAACCTGCTGCAGATTGACGAATACGAACGCGAGGCAGTGCGCCAGGAATCATATTCGCTCTACCCTTTTTTCCGCCAGGCTCTTACGGCTGAAGTTCCGTCCAGTGAAGGGGAGCAGATCGAAGAGCAGCATCTGTTTCAAAACATTGAGCAGGAATTTTCCCGGCCGCTCTCCCCAATGGAATGGGAAACGATTAATGTCTGGCTCGATCAGGATCATTATTCGCCGGATATGATTCAGATTGCGCTGAAAGAAGCGGTCATGAATCAGAAATTCAGCCTTCGCTACATGGACAGGATGCTGCACGAGTGGAAACGCAAAGGCATTCAAACCAAAGAAGACGCTAAAGCGCAGACCGAACAGTTTAAACAAAAAGGCGGAAGGCGTACGCAGGCGGCCCAGTCGGAAAAACTGCCCGAATACCCTAATATTAACTGGCTGGATAAAGAGTAGAGGAGAAAAAAATGGCATTGACGAATAAAGATTTACAAGTTGTGGTTGAACGGATCGAGCACATGTTTCCGGAGGCGGAATGTGAACTGAATCACCGCAACCCGTTTGAACTGCTGGTAGCGGTCGTGCTCTCCGCCCAGGCGACTGATGCGCTGGTAAACAGAGTCACTCCCGGCCTGTTTGAACAGTACAGCTCTCCGGAAGATTTTGCCCATGCTCCACTTGAGGATATTGAACAGGCGATTCGTTCCATTGGACTTTATCGTAACAAAGCAAAAAATTTAAAAAAGCTTTCAGCCTCTCTTCTCGAGTTACATGACGGGCGTGTCCCGGAAACGCAGGAAGAGCTGGTTGGACTTGCCGGCGTCGGAAGAAAAACGGCGAACGTGGTAGCATCGGTAGCCTTCGGTGTGCCGGCCATTGCAGTGGATACACACGTGGAGCGGGTGGCCAAACGTTTAGGCATATGCAGATGGAAAGACAACGTTACCCAGGTAGAGCAGACATTAATGAAGCGGCTGCCAAAGGAAAAGTGGTCACAGATGCACCACCAGCTTATTTTTTTCGGCCGCTATCACTGCAAGTCCCAGGCCCCACAGTGTCCGTCCTGTCCAGTGCTTGAGTACTGCAGGGAAGGACAAAAACGGATGCGGAAAGAAGGTGCAGCATGGTGAACATACAAATTCCAGCGTCATTTCAGCACGAAATTTTTTATACCGTAACGCAAATCGAAGCAGACGAAACGGAAGGGCAGCAGATATTAGCGCTTCGTCACCCGTTCTGGTATGAGATTGCTTATGAAAATGGACTGGCCGGTACTCCGCCGTGGCAGGAAAACATTAACCAGCATATCAAAACATTTATACAGTGGTGGGAAGAGCATCTGCCTTTCTTGGATGAATGCTGGGACGAAAGAGACAAGGAAAAGGCGGCTCCCTACATGAGACGTGGGCTCGCCCACTGGCTGTGCATGCTGTTTTGGATGAACGAGCGGCCGGTGCCTTCTGCAGAGCCGGAAGAATTGATCGCAGAAAGCAGAAAGCTCGCCCATAAGCCGATCAACGTAGAGGAAAGGCTCAGCTTTCTGCTTGAGTATCCGAATTATTTTCATTCCTACCTGCAGCTTAAGGAGCTGTATACAGAAGTGAAGAAAAAAGAAGCGCTGGCAAAACGATCCCGAAATCACGAATGATAAAGGAGTAAAATATGGCATATACGAGCGGTTGGGAACAACAATGGCTGCAGACAGACGTACAATTGGATCCGGCAGAAACCGCCATGCTTAAAGAGGTGCAGGAAAAGATTGAGCGCCCTTATTTTGAAGCTGCGTTTTGCGGGCATTTTTCAGCTGGGAAGTCGACTGTATTAAACGGCCTGCTTCAAAACGAACTGCTGCCCGCAAGTCCGATTCCAACAAGCGCCAATATTATATCGATTGAAAACGGGGAGCTTGGCCTTGAAGTTGAGACGCGCGAAGGTCAAATCCAAGCCTGGGAAGACGATATTCCGTGGGGGCAGGTGCAAAAGTGGGGACGGGATGGAGCGGATATCCGTTCTATCCGTATGCGGGCCCCCCTGCCGTTTTTAGGGCCTCACAGCCGGATGGTGGACACCCCGGGAGTGGATTCGACGGATCCACTGCACCAGGCAGTGACAATGGAGAGACTGCTGGCCACCGACGCTGTTATTTATGTTACAGATTATAACCATGCCCAGTCGGAAACAAACATCCGGTTTTTGCAGCAGCTGACGGCAGAGGGCAAACCGATTATTTTTGTTGTCAACCAGATGGACAAGCACCGGGAAGAAGAAATAACGCTGCGGGCGTACCGCAACCAGATTGCCGCAACGCTTGAACGTAATCAGGTGCACGTGCTTGCGACGTATTATATTTCTATGCGCGAGGAGCAGTACCCGGATAACGAGCTGGAGACGTTTGCCGCCCACGTGCGAAGCCTCCTGTATCACGGAAGCGAACTGCTCGAACGAAGTGAGGAACGGATGCGCCAGACCGTGCTGTCACGAATCCGCGACAGGCTGCGGGAGGAACAGCAGACAGCCCTTGAAGACTGGCAGGAACGGACAGAGCACGCCGGAATTCCTGCACAGCTTATTGACGATAGCGCTCAGCCTGACAGTGAAGAAAGATGGAACGAGTGGTTCAGGGAATGGAAACGAACACTGGACCAGGCACATTTGTTTCCAGCATCCACTGTGGATAAAGCAAGAGACTGGCTTGAAAGCTGGCAGCCCGGATTCAAAGCAGGGTCCTTGTTTAATAAAAAACGGAAAACGGAACAAGCCAGAGAGGAGCGGGCAGAAGCACTGCTGGCAGATATAAATGAGAACATTAAAGCGTCACTGACGTTTCACGTGCGTGAACTGCTGCAGCCTGAGAAGCAGGACGCTTCTTCCTATAGCGCTGCTTTTACAGATCGTGTGCAGGATATTGATGTTCAACTCGGACGTAAAGACCTGGAAGCGTTTATCCCGGATGGGGAAACGGGAAGGCAGTATGTATTTCAAGTGACCGATCAGCTCGCCGCTTTAATTACCCGGCGCTTTAAAGATCAGGCGGAGGCACTGCTCGAAGAAAAAGAACGGGTGCTTACCTCAACTGCAGGCCCGGTATTGTCGGAAGAGGAGCAAACGAAACTAAATGAACTGCAAAAAGGCTGGCAAGAGGAAAAAGAACGGCTGAATCAGGAAATCACCCGGCTCGAACGCCAGATGGAAAGCGTAGCCTCCCGGCGGGAATGGGAGCAGGAAATCCGGCAGATGATGAGCGAAGAGGCGCCTTTCGATGTTCCGGAAATTATTATATCGCAGGAGGAAGAAACGACAGAAGAACAGGAGAGTATTTCTCCAGTACAAAAGGAACTTCCTTCGTACAAAGAAGAAATTCAGATGGTGGAAGCATTCGCAGCCGATTCTTCTGATTCTCCGTTAATTGAAGAAGAAAAGAAGCATTTGCAGCGTCTATGTGAGAATCTGCAGCACCAGGAGCTTCATGTTTCAGTGTTTGGCGCTTTCAGTGCGGGTAAATCGAGCTTTATCAACGCGCTTCTTGGCGCTCCGGCGCTCCCCGTGTCACCGCATCCGACAACGGCTGCTGTAAATATTGTCCGTGCGCCGGAGAATGATTACACGCATGGCACGGTTATTCTGCAGCTGAAAGATGAAGATTTTCTGGACGAGGAAATCCAGGCTGTATCAAAAGAGCTTGGGGAACAGTATTCGCTTGCCTCCATTCAAAAATGGAAAAAGCCAAACCGGACCCGCGACGCCCGGATGGAAACATATAGTCAGTATATGTACACCCTGCAGGAAAGCATCAAAAAACATCATTCCTCGCTCGGCGAAATTCGTACCATCGATATGGAGGACTGGAGCTCCTGGGTGGCGGATGAACAAAAAGCATGTCTCGTCAAACAGGTAACGCTTTATTATGAGAGCTACTGGACGAACCGGGGACTTGTATTAACCGACACGCCAGGGGTTAATTCCATCCACGGGCGCCATACCAATGTCGCGTTTGATCATTTACGCCGGTCGGATGCTATTTTTTACGTTACGTACTTCAATCATGCATTCTCAGATGCCGATGAACGATTTATCCAGCAGCTTTCGCGGGCAAATGAGGAATTTGAACAAAATAAACTGTACTTCCTGATCAATGCCGCCGACTTGGCAAGAGATGACAATGAGCGCCGGCAGGTCGTCAATCATGTGCGCGGACAGCTGCGCCGGAACGGGTTTGAGGCCCCGTTTCTGCTGCCTGTTTCAAGCCAGCGCGGCCTGGAGGCAAAACAGCAGGGCGAAGAAGACGAGATGTTTTCAGCCTTTGAAAATTATTTGTCCGGACAGATCTGGCAGGAGCTGCTTGTGGTGCAGCAGCAGTATGTCGTCGAGCAGGCGCTCAATTTAAAAGAACAGCTCGAGCGGGCGTTGCAGGTACAAAAGCACGATGCAAAAAGTGTCGCTGCAGAAGCAGAACGGCTAAAGCAAAAGCTTCAGCAGTACAAAGAAGTCCCGGAGCGCTTTCATATGGAGCGTTTGCGAAAAGAGCTCGCCTCAGACACCGAAGAGCGGCTGATTCATGTGCGTAAGCGTCTCTATCTATTTTATCAGGACTACTTTAACAAAGCCGTGAACCCAGTTACTATCGACGGGGCTACCCGGAAAGAACAGCGAAGGCAGCTGGCCGGACGGCTGACTGAAATTAAAGAGGAGCTGCTGGTGCAGGCCGGCCAGGAAAGAGAAACAGCGTTTATCCGTCTTGAAGAATTAATGAAGCGGCAGTTGAAGCAGGAAATAGAAGAACAGTACAGAAACGTCCGGGAAGATTTCCCAATGTTTCAGGTTCCCGATGCCAGCCGCTCTTTTATTCCGAAAGCAGAAAAAACGCTCGGTATCGAGGTGGAGCCTAAAGCATTTGAAACGTATTTTCGCTCAGCAAAGGATTTCTTTGTGCATCAGGAAATAAAAAACCTGAAAGAGGTCTACGGAGAAGAAGTTCAAAATGAAGCAGCAAAAGTAACGAAAGAAATAGTCCAGGAGCTTGAAGAAAACATTGAAGCCGGCATCGGGGCGGCCTCTGAATATATTTATGCTGAACACAGCCAGGCTCTCAATAGGGAATTCGAGCGACTGTCCACATGGTATGACCAGAGCTATTACACCGTGCTGCAGGCAGAATGGGAAAAACTTGCGCCGTTGGTTAAAAGAGAAAATGAGGTTCATATATAAAAGAAACCGCACAGCCCACAAGGCGTGCGGTTCTTGTTTATTATTCGTTTGTCTGGGCTTCTTCTTCCGGTTCAGACGCACTATCCTCTGGCTCCGCAGGTTCGGAGGTCTCTGACTCCGGTGGGGAATCTCCGGTGTCCTCGTCCCCGTTATTGCCGCCGGTACCGCTTTCCCCGCCGGCATCTGATTCAGATTCGGCCGGGGCTTCGCTGCCTGTGTCTGTTTCTTCTTCGCGGCCTTCTTCTGTGGTGCCGGAATCTTCCTCTGCCGGCGTCCCCTCTTCAGTTCCACCGCTTTCTTCCGGGCTCTGTTCTGGGTTTTCTTCTGGTGTGTCTTCTGGTGTGTCTTCTGGGTTCTCATCAGCTTCTTCAGCTGGCTCCTCTGCCGGTTCGGGATCACTCTGACTGTCTTCAGTTTCGTCAGAGCTGTTGTCTTCAGCTGGCTCTTCATTCTCTGGTGCTCTCCCGTTTTCCGATTCATTCTCAGGGGATGGTTCAGTAACCTGGACGTCCACTTCACCTTCTACAAACAGCTCCGTAATTGTCTCAGCGTCCGGGGTGCTGGATGTAGCCCGTTCCCCCGTTTGTTCATTCAACTGTACTGTCACAACAGAATCGGGCTGTTCAAAGTCAGGAGTGTCGATGCCGCTGCTCACCTGCTGCATGATCTCGCGGAAAACATCTTTGGCAGCTTCAGTCTGCCCGTCTACAAGATAATTATTTTCCGACCGGCTTTCAAAGCCCGCCCAGACAGAAGCTGTATAATTTGTAGTGTAACCATTAAACCATACGTCTGGTACACCGCCATCAGGGATATTCAGGCTGTTCATTTCGTCCTCTGTAAAGTTGGTTGTGCCAGTTTTGCCGGCGAGCGGGAGACCGTCGATCTGAGCGCCGGTGCCGGTGCCTTCAGATATAACGTCTTTTAGCATGTCTGTAATCATATAGGCAGTGTAGTCCTCCATCGCCTGCTCCTGCTCTGGTTCAAAGTCAATCGTCCGTCCATCCGGAAACTCAATCCGCCGGATAGAGTGAGGATCGTTATAAACCCCTTCATTTCCGAAAGCGGCGTAGGCCCCGGCCATCTGCTCAGAGGAAACCCCCTGCTCAAGCCCGCCGAGAGCTGAACCATAGTAGACGTCCTCAAGGCCAAGGCCAAGACCGTTGGCAAACGACCTGGCATTATCAAGGCCGACTTCCTCAAGCGTTTTTACTGCAGGGACGTTCAGGGAATCCGTCAGCGCTTCACGCATGCTGACACTGCCCCGGTAGTCCCGGGTATAGTTGCGTACGTCGGTGTCTGTGTCCGGGTACTGGTATTCTTCATCCTCGATCTGATGGTACGTAGACCACTGCATATTTTCGATAGCCGGACCGTAATCCAGGACAGGCTTGATAGTGGAGCCTGGCTGGTTGGGGTCGGTAGCGAAATTATAGCTCATTGCCGTATCAGGGCTCTGACGGTTGCCGACAATGGCTTTCACTGCTCCGGTCTGGGTATCAAGCAGTGTAAAACCGATCTGAAACTGTTCATTGTCTGGAAAGCTGTCGAGCGCATCTGAACTTTGAATGAGTTCCTCCGCCTGTTCCTGTGCTTCAGTATCAAGCGTCGTGTAGACCTTCAGGCCAGCTGTGTATATATCAGATGCCTCAATGCCGTCAAAGTCTTCAAGCTCGTTTTGGACGTAAGACATAAAGGAGTCATAGGCGGCGCCGTTTTCCGGCGGCTGGTAGTTAAGCTGTTCATCTACCGGGGTACTAGAAGCTTCTTCCGCTTCCTCGTCGGTAATGTAGCCTTGTTCATTCATCATAGAAATAATCTGGTTTCTTCGTTCCTCGGCATTTTCCGGATTTTGCACCGGGTCATAATACGTAGGCCGGCGCGGAATAGCGGCTAGAAGAGCAGCATCTGCGATCGTGAGCTCGCCTGGATCCTCTTTTCCAAAATAGGTCTGCCCGGCCTGGGTGATGCCGTAGGCTCCCTGGTTGAAATAGATTAGATTGACGTACATTTCGAGAATTTCATCCTTGCTGTACTGCTGCTCAAGTTTGATGGCTAAATACTGCTCCTGGACTTTACGCGATATATTTTTATCAGGGGAAAGAAACGCATTTTTCACAACCTGCTGGGTGATAGTGCTAGCCCCCTGGGAGCCGAAACCGTCAGTAACATTTGCCCATAATGCACCGAAAATCCGCTGAACGTCGATGCCGAAGTGGCTGTAAAACCTCTCGTCTTCTACCGCGATAAATGCTTCCTTCGCATAGTCGGGCATTTCTTCAATGTCGGCGAGTTCCCGGTTGCTGCTGTTCTGCAGCTGGGCAATCTCTTCATCGTTTTGGTCGTATACCGTAGCAGCCTCCGATAAAACGATCGCTTCCGCGTCTAGTTCCGGGGCCTGATTGATCATATAAGCGACAATAATGACACCGGCAGTCATGAAGACAAGCATGAGCGAAAGCGCCCATATAATGAATGTCTGCCAAAGCGGCCGTTTGCGCTTTTTCTTTTGTTTATTTTTAGGGTTCTTCTGGTCGGCCGTTCGTTTTTCCCGGCGGGACCGGTAATTGTCACTCATTGACGTTCGTCCTTTCGTTGTGCATAGCATCTAGTTCTGTGTACCCAGGCATTAGACGTTCAAATTTTTATTTTGTTACACGTATGTTCAGTGAAAATAAACGTCCTTCACGGTCTTTAAATAGTCGAGTCTTGGATGAAGGCCGAGCGGGATCGGATGCCCGTGTTCCTGAAGTTCCTTATAAGGAATGGATTTTCGTTTCGACTGGCCGTAATACCAGTGAAGAAACCGGGAAGCGTCGTACAGGTACGTCTCCCCATGTACAGTGAAACGGAGAAGCACAAATGCGATACCGTCCTGCTTTTGGACTTTATGCATGTGCTCCGCCTGATGATCATGAAAATTCTGCAGCGGAAAGGCTGTCTTATTGCGCGTTTCTTTCGCTTCAAAATCAATATAACGCCCGGCAAAAACACCATTATAATCTGTGGTGGAAGCCTGTTTGAAATATGCTTCGGTGATGCGTGCAGCGCTTCGCTTCGGATAATGCACATCGACAATCTGTACGGGCGTTGGCTTTTTATGTATGATTCCGATGTCACGTGCAATGTAGTAATCGTTGGATTCATTAATGTCTTCTTCAAGTGTCATGCCGCGGTTGGCAAAGCTTTTTTCCGCCGGCGGGCTCTGCCGGGAGGGAGTGTTTTTGTTCGGGCGGTATACTTTTCCATTGGGGTAGCGGTAAGCCATAGGAATCTTCCTTTTCTAAAAATTACTGCCTTCTGCTATTTTACCATAATTTCTGCCGGGAATTATGTTTCCTGTGCTTACAATGATAGACAAAGCCTTGGTTGTTCGTGTTAGGATAGAAAAGAATGAGAAAGGAAGGGGATAGCATGAGCGATACACCGATTAATATTGGATTTGGCAATATGGTGATGGCAGAACGGGTAATTTCAATTGTGAGCTCTGATTCTGCCCCGACAAAACGTTTGATTCAGGAAGCACGTGAAAGAAAAATGCTTATCGATGTAACCAACGGACGGAAAACAAGGAGCATCATCCTGTCGGACAGCGACCATGTGCTGCTGTCGGCCATTCAGCCGGAAACAGTTGCTCAAAGGGTAAGCAATCAGCAGGAGCAGGAAGAGAGCACTTCATAAAATATTCGCTTTCCTGAAAAGGGAAGCGTTCTTTGTATCAAAAGGGGGTTTTTCGATGCCAGGGCTTTTCGAAAGCTGCGACCAGATGAAGCGCCGGATGGACGAAGCGGAACAGGTTTTTTACGAGGTACAGGAACGGGACGACCGTCCGGATTTTTACGAGGAAGTGAAGCCGTTTGTCGACAAGGTAAAAGGGGAAGCAGATGTATGGAAAGAGGAGGCTTCTGCCTGGGTGCAGACGACAAGCTATCCGTACCTGCACGAATCCCAGATGGAGGATACGTACGATAACATTATGAATGCCTCTCTCCAGGCCTACCAGCGGACAACAAAAGAAAAACAGTTCAAGGAAACGCTGCAGGCTGTGGAGTTTATTCTAAATAGCATTCAAACGCAGTTAAAACAGGAATCCTAGAAAGGGGAGAGTAAGTTGAGCTTTCTAATTTCTTCTGAATGGCTGGATGAACACCGCCGCGATGAACACGTCCGGGTGGTGGACTGCCGGTTTGAACTGAAAGATGCAGCCGCGGGGCATGAAGCGTATGTTAAAGATCATATTCCCGGTGCTGTCTTTATCGATGTAGATAAGCATCTATCTGCCCAGGCAGGTACTCACGGAGGGCGCCATCCATTACCGGATATGGACTTTTTCGCCCAGGTTTTGTCAGAGCGTGGAATAGACATGCAGACGACCGTGGTAGCTTATGACGACCAGGGAGGCATGGGGGCAGCTAGATTTTGGTGGCTGATGCAGTATGCAGGCCATACGAATACATATGTCCTCGACCGCTCTTATACTCACTGGGTGAAAGAAGGGTTCCCGGCAACAGAGGAAATCCCAACGCCGCTTATGAAGCAGATGAAAATAGACCGCGAGCCGAACCAGCTGGTCCATCTCGAAGAAGTAAAGCAGCAGCTGCGAAACGAACACGTGGCCCTCGTGGATGCGAGAAGCTATGAGCGCTATGCTGGAGAAAATGAAGAAGTGGATGCAGTTTCTGGTCATATTCCCGGTGCCTATCATTATTTCTGGAAGGATGTACTTCGCGAAGACGGCACATGGAAATCCCAGGGTGAGCTGCGTGACCACTTCCGGGGACTCGAGGGATTTGATGAAGTTATTTCTTACTGTGGCTCGGGTATTACAGCCTGCGTCAACGTACTCGGCATGAGAGAGGCTGGAATCGAACAGGTGCGTCTTTATAATGGAAGCTGGAGTGATTGGATTTCCTATCCGGACCTTCCAATTGAAAAAGAGCCAAATACTTTATAAGGTGGATGAAATAATAAAGCTGCCGGCAGGAAGCCGGCAGCTTTGCTTTATATAAATGCATCAGAAACGCCCCGATCGGAAAATTGCGTACAGCAGCCAGACAAACAAAAAGAACGCGACAATAAAGCTGATTTCGATGACTGGGAGCTGAACGAGGATTGAATTGTTATCCCCGAACGTAGAGCCGACGATCAAGCCGACCATCACGATGCTAAACGCAAGTAAGATGACGCTGAAGCTTAGGCGGTTGCCGATCCGATCAAGCTTGTTCATTAAAATATTTATGCGGGGCATGCGCACATCGACGCCGAGTTCATCATCATTAATTTTTTTCAATGCAGAACGAATTTCCTTCGGCAGCTCGCGGATATAGCCAAACTGTGCTTTGCCTTCGCGAAATACATCCTCGATCCGGTCCTGCGGGTTCAGCCGTTCTTTTACAAGCATCCTGCCGTAAGGCTCGGCAATTTCCACAATGCTTAAGTCCGGGTCGAGCTCAGTAGCAATGGATTCAATCGTAATAATGGCTTTGGCAAGCATCGTAAATTCTTTGTGGATGCTGATGCCATATCGGTGTGAGGTGGAAAATACATCGTTGATGGCTGCGCCGATTTCAATCTCTTTAAAAGGTGTTTCGTAATATTTGGATAAAAGGTATTCTACGTCCTCTTCAAAAATTTCTGTATCCATATCTTCCGGAAAGTCGGCCATTTCATAGATCGCAGCCGCTACATCCCGGGTGTTCTGCCTCGTCATGGCAATAACATAGTTAATGAACTGTCTGCGCATGCTTTTGCTTAAGCGGCCGACCTGCCCGAAATCAATGTAGGCAACAATGTTTCCCCTTTTAAAAAGCAGATTCCCGGGATGGGGGTCGCTATGAAAAAAACCGGTACGCAGCACCTGGTGTAAAAAAGAGTCCACCAGATGGTGAGCGAGCTTCTTTTTATCAAATTCAACAGTGGCGTATCTAAGCTCGGAGAGTTTATACCCCTCGATATATTCAATAGTCAGCACGCGGCGTGATGACCAGGTTTCATAAACTTCAGGAACCTGAACGGAATCAAAGTGCTGAAGGGCCCGTGCCATTTTTTCTACATTGCGTGCTTCGGTAAAATAGTCAAATTCGTCCCGTATGGCAGCAACATATTCCTCTACAACATCCTGAAGCTGATAAAACTGGGCCCATTGGAATCGTTGAGTGAGGAGACGGGCCAGATCCCGCAGAATATCGATATCCTGTTCGATAATCTCTTTAATATGCGGGCGGCTGATTTTTACAACAACATCCCGTCCGTCATGAAGTACTGCTTTATGTACCTGGCCAATTGATGCAGCGGCTATAGGAATTTCATCAAAATAGGAATAAATGTTGCCAAGAGGTTCATGAAGGTCATGCTCGATTACCGATTTGGCTGTTTCATACGGAAACGGCGGCACATGATCCTGCAGCTTTGCAAGTTCATCGACAATGGACGGAGGAAAAATGTCCCTCCGGGTACTTACAAGCTGGCCGAGTTTGATGAATGCAGGGCCAAGCTCCTCCACCACAAGCCGGAGGCGGACCCCGATAGACTGGGTATTCCAGTCGTTGGGATCCGACATGATCCGCTTAGGAAGAGAAAGAATATGAAAAAGTCCCACTTCCTGCAAAATATATCCGAAGCCGTGTTTCGCAAGAGTGGTAGCAATTTTTCTGTATCGATTTGCGTGCCGGATACTTTTTGTTATGGCCATGAAGCGTTCCTTCCTTTAATTAAAATTTGCGGTTATTCGCGGTCAGAATTGTTCATCGCCCTTTCAATGGCATCGAGCTTTAGCTCAAGCCGCTCAATATCCCGTTTTGTTGCGATGCCCATGCTTTCCACCCGATTTTCGAAGGAGTTTTTCGCCTGGCTGTTCCAGGAATCGCTCTGCACCGATCCTCGTTGAATCATTTCTTCTTTCCATTCGTCTGCTTCCCTCGGGGTAATCTTTCCCTTGGTCACCAGATCATCAAGGTATGTCTGGACTTTTTCCCGTCCATATGAGGCCGCTCCGAGTCCGAGAAAAAATCCTTTTTTCAGCATATCGTTCATGAAAAATCCCCCTTTATGATTTGAAAGAATTGCACTAAATACATTATACCAAAGATCGGGACGGATAAAGAAATGCCGGAATTATCATTTATGTACCCTGCAGGCAAAGCCTGAAAACGCACGGCTTTTCAGTGTGCATATTCATGTTATAATAGTAAGGGTTTGAACGAGAGCAACAAGCGGCGGAGAAGATCTCTGCCGCTTTCGAGCATTTACAATAATCATGTTAACCGGGCATTCACACCTAAAGTGAAGGCGCGCTTAGTAGAAAGGAACGTTGCTTGTATGGGGAATATACACATTGAAGACATTATCATTGCAAATCAAACGCTGAAAGACGTGGTAACGCATACCCCATTGCAGAAAAACCAGGTGCTTTCTGAACGTTACGGGGCCAATATTTATTTAAAACGGGAGGATCTTCAGGTGGTGCGCTCATTTAAAATTCGCGGAGCGTACTATATGATGAGCAGCCTTCCTAAGGATAAGCTTGAAAATGGCGTCGTGTGCGCAAGCGCTGGTAACCACGCCCAGGGGGTGGCGTATTCCTGCCAGGCACTGAAGGTAAAGGGCCATATTTTCATGCCTAATACGACTCCGCGCCAGAAAATTTCCCAGGTGAAGTTATTTGGGAAGGAGTATGTGGAAGTAGTACTTACAGGAGACACGTTTGACGACGCTTATTACGAAGCGAATGCTTACGGGGAAGCGCACGACATGGAATTTGTGCACCCGTTCAACAATGAAAAAGTGATCGCCGGACAGGGCACGGTCGGGATGGAAATTATGAATGATATTGAAGAGCCGATCGATTATTTATTTTCCTGTATTGGCGGTGGAGGGCTTGTGTCCGGGGTCGGCACATATGTTAACTCCATTTCTCCTTCCACGAAGATCATCGGCTGTGAGCCGGCCGGTGCACCTGGAATGAAGGCCTCCATTGAAAATCAGGGCGTCGTTTCCCTCGACTACATCGACAAATTTGTAGACGGAGCTGCAGTAAAGAGGGTGGGAGAACTGACATATGATGTATGTAAGGATCTTCTTAACAGCATTACGCTCGTGCCTGAAGGCAAAATATGCACCACTATTCTGGAACTGTACAATGAAAATGCGGTGGTGGCTGAACCGGCAGGCGCCCTGTCGATTGCAGCTCTTGATTTCCATAAAGAAGAAATCAAAGGAAAAACGGTCGTTTGTATTGTCAGCGGAGGGAACAATGATATCGGCCGCATGGAAGAAATGAGGGAGAAATCATTGATCTATGAAGGACTGCAGCACTACTTTATTGTGAATTTTCCGCAGCGTGCGGGCGCTTTACGGGAATTTTTACACGACGTGCTTGGGCCGGATGATGATATTACCCGCTTTGAATACAACAAGAAAAACAACAAGTCCAACGGGCCGGCGCTTGTCGGTATTGAAGTGACTTACCCTTCGGACTACGACAAGCTGCTGACAAGGATGAAAGACCGTGGCATCAAATATACGGAAATCAATAAAGAAGAAACACTGTTTAATTTCCTAATTTAAAAACGGTACAAGGGCAGAAAAGGAGCGGATACAATGATCAGCGAGAATCGGAACGGCTGGGTAGAGGTTATGATGCAGCAGGAGCACGCGGCTCTTTCGGGAGAGTGCATGAAATACTGGCACCATGAAACATTCAAACAGCAGCCATCCTGGCCTTCAGCGCTTCAGGCCACCTCCAGGCACGACGATGCCTGGAAAACACTGGATGAAGAACCGATGCTTGATGAAAACGGGTGGCCGGTATCGTTTGTGCATTACCCGGTGCCGCCGAAGCTTGGCGCCTACCGAAATACTATTAATGCTCTTGAAGAGGAAGATCCGTACCAGGCTTACCTGCTCAGCAGCCATTACGGCTCGTTTTTTAAAGAATCCGAGGTGCCGGAGGAAATCGCTTTTATGCAGGAAGAAATTGCCCGCCAGCAGCGGCTGATTGTCGGCTGGCAGTGGAATTTTCTGATGGCAGCTGAGCATTTTCATCTGCTTCAGTTTTTTGACGACTTATCTCTTTATATATGCATGAATACGCCGGGGGCTTCCAAAGAACAGGAGGTTCCCTGGTTTCGGGACGGCCTCCGCCAGACGTTCGACTCGCTCAATCATGAAACGATCCAGGCCCATTGGAAAGATGAAGAGACGGTAGTTCTGCAGCCGTTTCCGTTTACGGAACCTTTTACCGTTGAGGTAAAACGGCGCTGCGTAAAACAGCCGCTTCAGGCGGCCAAGGATTTGTGGGATGTGAAGCCGGACATCCGCCGGGTAACTTTGCAGCCTGCGGACTAGCTGTTAAAAGTACGATAAAGGAGGAATCATCATGACACTGCAGGGCAAAAGAATTATTGCATTTGTAGAAGACGACTTTGAAGATTTAGAATTGTGGGTGCCGGTCATGCGGCTGCGTGAAGAAGGCGCTGAGGTGCTCCTTACCGGAAAAGAAAACGGCAAAACGTACACGGGAAAACACGGCGTGCCGGCGGCAGCTGAAGCAGCGCTCGCCGACGTGGACCCGGCAGACTACGACGGTGTGCTGGTGCCCGGAGGATGGGCACCGGATAAACTCCGCCGCTACAGTGAAGTGCTCTCGATTGTACGGTATATGAATGACCATAAAAAAATCATTGGTGAAATTTGCCATGCCGGGTGGGTACTTGCTTCAGCAGGGATTCTGAAGGGTGTTCATGTAACAAGCACGCCAGGCATCAAGGACGACATGACCAACGCAGGCGCAGTATGGTCAGACGACCCGGTAGTCGTAGACGGCCATATCGTTTCAAGCCAGCGCCCGCCGGATATTCCAGCTTACAATCAGGCGCTTGTCGAAGCTTTTCGTGCGCAGTAAAAAGACCAGGCCGCGCCAGCCGGGCATTTTATAAGAAGCCAGCTGGTAAAGTCTGGGAGATAAAGCGGGGAGGACTAATTGGAACGAAAAACGAGCGAACAGCTTGAGCAGATGCTAAAAGCGCGGGAGGGACGCCAGGTGGTCCTGTTCACCTCCCCGACGTGCGGCACGTGCCAGCTGGCAAAACGGATGCTTGCACCGATAGAAAAACTGTATGCCGGTGCTTCTTTTCTGGAAGTAGATATTAACACCGCTCCTGAGCGGGCCAGGCAGCTCGAGATCCAGAGCGTGCCGTGCTTAATGGTTTTTGCTAGTGGAGAAGAAAAGCAGCGGTTGTACAAAATGCAGTCGGGCGCATATTTGCTCGAGCAGCTGCATTCATACTTGAAAAAAGATTTGACAGAATCAAAGGAGGATTCGCATGCAGGCCCCTCAGTTTCAACTCAAAGAAATGTCGAGCGGCGTTGAATGGTCGCTGGAACAGCTGAAAGGAAAGCCGGTACTGTTAACGTTCTGGGCATCCTGGTGCCCGGATTCTTCCGCGGATCTGGTGCAGAAAAACCGGTTTTATGAACAAATGAACGTAGACAGTCCGCTGCAGTTTGTTACAATTAACGTAACCGGCCGTGAACGGCGGGAAGAAGATCCTGAAATGTATGTGGAAAACAACAATTATCGTTTCCCGGTACTTCAGGACGAAGGCGTGGATACGTACAGACGCTATAAATGCGAAGGTGTGCCGAGTACGTTTATTATTGATGAACAAGGCGACATTGTTGCCCAATACGGAGATAAAGCATCATTTATTGATATTATGCAAAGCCTGCAGAAGGTAAACAGCATATAAAAAGCCCGCCGCGGACGGCGGGCTTTTTGCATATATTGGATAAGCTTCATTTTGGCGGGCGTCCAGAAGAAATAATGCGTTTTACCTGGTCGCTGTTTGGATAATCGTTAGCATCAAACTGTGCTAAAACTTCATCAGTATCATAAGGCACCCGGCGGATTTCCGGGATGATTTCTCCGTCTTCGATAGTCAAAAGAATGTAGGACGGTGTTGGGTCCCCGTCAAAGGGCAGGCCGATGCTCCCTGTATTGATTACCCATCTCGCTCCTATTTTTCGAATGGATGGAGTGTGCACATGGCCGTATACATAAATGTCTGCCTCCTGCTTCTGGAAAAATGATTCTTCAAAAACAGAAGCATCACTGTCGACAGGCACTGGAGGGAACAGGCTGCCCGGCACCGCATGGAAGGCGAATAAGCGGAAGCCTTCATAGTCATCGAGAAATGACTCAGGAAGTTCTTCTAAGTATTTAATGTCATTGCTGGAGAGTCGCTCGAGTGCCCAATCTCTCTCCTGATTCATAATAGAGCGCTTAGCTTCAGGCACCTCCCCCTCGCGCACGCCGCGGACAATCCATTCGTCTGCATTTCCCTTCAGTACTTTTGCAGGCAGGGACTGAACGGTTTCAATAGAATTTTTCGGCTCCGGTCCGCGAAAAGCAAGATCGCCAAGCATATACATATGGTCTACTGATAAGGCATGCAGGTCGTTTAATACAGCTTTTAACGCTCGTGCATTGCCATGGACGTCGGAAAGAAGTGCAATTTGCAACGTAATAACCTCCTCATGAGCTTTTAAAACAATCTTATTATAGTGTATCAGAATAGCGGGCTGGTTTGGAATGCAAATGCACAAGCCGGTTGGCAGGAGAGGCTTCTCCTGTGCTATAATCAGACGTGCAAATCGGGACGTTATTTTAAAGGAGAGAGATTAATCATGCATATTACATCCATTGAGCCAACACCGAGTCCTCATACGATGAAGCTGAATGTTAACGAAACGCTGCCTGCTGGAACGACAGGCAATTATAAACCGGAAAATAAAGAAGACGCACCGGCACCGATCCAGCAGCTGCTGGAGATCGAAGGCATTAAAGGTGTGTATCACGTCGCTGATTTTATGGCCCTCGAGCGTTATCCAAAAGCCGACTGGGAGCAGCTGCTCCCTCAGGTGCGCCAGGCATTCGGCGAAGAGGTGGAGCAGCCGGCCGAAGAGCCGGAGGAGCCGCAGGAAGCGTTCGGGGAAGTACAGGCACAGGTACAGATGTTTAAAAACATCCCGATGCAGATAAAACTATTGGCTGGCGAGGAAGAAAAACGCCAGGGTCTGCCGGAACGCTTTCAGACCGCTGCGTTTGAAGCCCAGCTTGAAGACGATAACATCGTGATGCAGCGCAAATGGGAGGATTACGGGGTTCGTTACGGCCAGGATCTGGAACAGATAGGCAGCGACATGGCAGAAGAGATTGCTGCTGCTTATCCCGATGAACGGCTGAAACGGCTGGTGCGAATCGCGAATACGCCGGAAGCGGAAGAAACAGAGCCGAAGTTTAAAAAAGTGACCATGGAGATGATGGAGGAGCCGGATTGGAAACAGCGCTATGCAGCCTTTGACCAGATGGATCCTTCCATGGAAGATCTTCCGGTCATCCAAAAAGGGCTTGCAGATGAAAAACCGGCGATTCGCCGGCTCGCCGTCGTGTATTTAGGCATGCTTGAAGATCCTCAGGTACTTCCGGATCTGCAAAAGGCGATGCAGGATCCGTCTGTCACCGTGCGAAGAACAGCAGCAGACACGTATTCTGATCTGGGGGACCCTGCGGGCATCCCCGACATGATTGAAGCGCTGAAGGACAAAAACAAGCTGGTGCGCTGGCGTGCGGCAATGTTTTTATATGAAGTAGGTGACAGTTCCGCCGTGGAGGCTTTAAAAGAAGCCAGCGGGGACCCGGAATTTGAAGTGGATCTGCAGATTAAGCTCGCACTAAAACGAATTGAAGGCGGGAAAGAAGCAAAAGGGTCCATCTGGAAGCAGATGAGTGAGAAAATGGAGCAGGAGCGAAAACCCAGGTCGTAATAGAGAAGGGAAGGAGCCTGAACGATGACAAAAGCAGAAGTACGACAGCAGCTTGAAGAACGAAATATGGAGGAAGTGCTCGAGCTGATTGAGGACGCTGAAAATGGCGATTTAAAAGAGCTTGAGCTGGCCGCTTCTCTTGGCCTTCTTCGTGATGAAACGCTGAACAACGCAGTGCTGAAAGTGCTGCAGGACGAAGGAGTCACGATTATTTACGTGGAGGATGAGGAATGAATGATGGCATCTATGAGGAAGAAAATGCAACGAGGCCGGCTCCGTCACAGCGTATATCTGAAGACGCGCTGACGGTCTGGCGCTTCAAGGGGATGATTGAAATGGCTGTAGTTTCTTTCATCCCTCTTGCTTTACTTGTGATCGCCATTTGGTTCGGGTGGCCGGAATGGCTCCGCTGGTCTCTCGGCGGAGTCCTTGGGTTTTTAATTGTTATTTCTGTTTGGTACGCCTGGGCGCTGCCGAAATGGCAATGGCAGCGCTGGCGCTACGAGGTATACGAAACGGAAGTGGAGCTTCAGTACGGCGTCATTATCTCTAAGCACGTGCTGATTCCGATGGTGCGCATCCAGCATGTAGACACAGCTCAGGGGCCGATTTACAAGCGCTACGGGCTTTCCACCGTCACCATCTCCACCGCAGCCGGTATGCATGAAATTCCGGCTCTTAAAGAAGAGACGGCGCCGGAGCTGCGAAATCGCATAGCCTTTTTAGCTGGAACGGATGATGACGATGAATGAATGGAGACGCATGCACCCGGCAGCTATTGTAACCGTTTTTTTTCGTCAGTTGAAAGATTTTCTTTTTCCGCTGATTATTACGTTTTTTGCTGGAAGCACGGCTTCCGGACCGCTTCCAGTTAACTGGATTTTTTTGCTGTTAGTTCTGTTTATCATCATCAGCAGCATCATGAAATGGGTTTTTTTTCGTTACCGTTTAATAGAACGAGAGCTTCAGATTCACTACGGCATTTTTGTGAAAAAGGAACGTTTTATCCGCAGCCAGCGTGTCCAATCGGTAGACATTACTGCAGGCATCATTCAGCGGATGTTCGGCCTTGTCCGCCTTAATATTGAAACAGCGGGCGGTGGAGCAGAAGCGGAAGCGTCGGTCCAGGCGATCCGTCGGGAAGAGGCAGATATGATTCAGGCAGCCCTCATCCAAAAATCCCCGCTTTCGGCGGAAGAAGAAAAAGAAGATTATTCAGGGGAGGAGGCAGCCCCGGAGCCGGCTTCACCGGCATTTTCCTGGAAAGTGCCGATGCGGGCCATTTTCATAGCCGGGCTCACCTCCGGGCGCGCAGGCCTCATTTTTGCTGCTTTAGCCGGCTTGTATTCCCAAGTGGGAAATCTTCTTCCCGATGCGTGGGTGGAGCAGTCGATTGGTGTGTTAATTGATCTGAGCTACTGGTTTATTATCGGGGGACTGTTAGGGACAGCACTGCTCAGCTGGCTCGTCTCGTCTGCATGGACGCTCGTGCAGCACGGAAATTTCGAAGTGAACCGAACCGGAAATGATCTTGAAATCACATGGGGGCTTCTCGAAAGAAAGCAGATTACGCTTCAAATGCACCGGATAACGTGTATTCGTTTTATCAGTAATCCAGCCAGGCAGGCGCTCGGGATGTGGGCGGTGTATATAGACAGTGCTGGTGGAAGTACCGAACGGGGCCAGAATTCGATCATGCTGCTGCCGCTTATTCACCAAAAGCAGTTACATACCTTTATGAAGCAGATTGACGATACGGCATTGATTCCGGAAAAGGTAAACAAACTGCCGAAACGGGCTGCAAGAAGATACATGTTCCGGGCCTCGGTTTTTTGGTGGTTGGTCTTCATTCCAACAGCCATCTGGGTGCCTTATGGCTGGACAGCAGCCGTAGTGCCGTTCTTTTTCACCTGGTGGGGATGGATGTGCTACAAAGGATCCGGCATGAAGGTGGAAGAAAAGCAGCTGATTGTCCGGGAAAGAGCCTGGAGTGCTATATATAACTTCGTACCGAAGCGGCGTATTCAATATTTGGAAAACACCCAGTCCTTTTTCCAGCGGAAACGGAAGCTGTATACAATTTCAGCTTCGGTTATCAGCAGCGTGACCGGAAGGACAGTTTATTTACGGGATGTAGATGAACAAGACGAAGCGGCCTATTTTTCCTGGTACCAGAAGGCATGCGATAGCGCTGCTGCTAAAACACAAAGAAAAGGCTTTTGAACCACAGTTCAAAAGCCTTTTTGTGCATGGTTATAATTACTGCCTGCAGGAAAACGAGTTAGTGTAAATAAACAGGTTACGGGCTCCTTTATCGGTGGTAATCTCAAAACGGTCGAACACATAGTCCTCATCCTCTGCGTGCAGAATGCGCTCATAATGGTGCTGGACGATGAGCACGGACTGCTGTTTCCGGAAATACAAAAAATTCACTCCGGTAAAAGAAGTCTCTTCGGGCTCCTGCATCAATTGATACAGCAGGTGATTGTGACACTCAATCAGATCCTCTTTGCTGAAGCCGTTAGAGTGTATATTTTTAACCAGGCTATAGCGGGAAGGGTCTTCAAGCTCATTCAGAAAGATAGCAAACGGGCGGAATTGATCACTGTGAATACGGACATGGTCGTGCTCCTGGAGTTCGAAAATTTGTCCGTGATCGTTGCGGAAATACATATCGTAATAATGTACTGCACGGCGCCACGGAAGACCTGCCGGAGAAATCTCAAGTTCGAATGGACAGTCTTCAATGTCGAGGGCCTGGCCGTTTGGCGCCTCCCGCAGAAACACATTTCCTCTCGAACGGTGAATTTCGTAATAAATATAAGACTCTTCCTGTGGTTCTTTCGGCTCCGGTGTAAAGGTAACGGAAAGTGAGTGCAAAAGGCGCTTCCACTCTTTTTTATCGCTGTAGGATACGAGCGGGGAAGAGATTTCTTTTTCCAGCAGTTGGACGACGGAATGCTCATAGGAGGCAGGAGTACGCTCATCAGCCGCGTAAATTTTAGTGCCTGGAGCGGTGATAGTCTCTAAATTAAATTCATGGACTGCTTCTTTTTTTTCTACTTCTGGAAGACGGTGGGCCTGCTGGATCCGGACACGGCCTTCCCATATTTTACGGGGAGCGGCGGAAGTTTGTTCCAAAATACCATAATAGGCCCCGGATCTGCCGTAATCGACAACCACGGGGCGGCCTTGGTGCTCAAATGCTTCTTGTCGTTTCATAGTGAACCTCGCTTTATTCCTTTAAAATTTCTTTTCCTGCCGGTATCTTTTTTCGTTTATCTTCAACAGCTGGCGCATCTTCCGGGCATGGACATCGTTTTGTTCCATGCGAAGTGAGCCAATTCGTCTGTGCATCGCTTCAAGCGCCTGCAGGAGCGCATCGTGCTGCTCGTGCCGGTGATTCGGTTCAAGGAGCCGGTACGTTTCGATTAAATCCGGTATTTCTCGGCTGAGCATACGTTCTACCAGGTACTCCTCCTCCACGTCAAACTGCAGGGAAGACGTGGAGCGCAGCTCTTCAAGCTCTTGAGCAATCTGCTGGATTTCCTGTTGGATGTCTGGCGGGATACTAGCGTCTTGAACTACATAGTGCTGGTAAAACCGGTCGAGCGCTGCATGCCATTTCACCGGTGTTTCTTCGGGGGCTTTTTCTGTCTGGACCGGCTCGGCCGTGTGCAGCTGAATATCACGGGGAGCCCGGCCCTGCAGGGTATAATCAAGCATTTCAAGCTTTCGAAAAATATGCTGAAAATAGGAAGATTTTTCAATGTTCCGGGCATGCATTTTGCCATTCTTCATATAATGCACCAGCGCTTCCCGCAAAAAAGCCGGGGTATGCCCATCAGTACTTCTTACATAATCAATCGTCACTGTTTTTTGAATGGCCGCCTGGGACCTTTCTTTTTCGGAGCTCGTTATGCGGATGCGCCGGGCTGTCAGCTTCATGCGGAACAAAAAAAGTTCGTTTTCGCGCTTTAGGCGCTTTGACTGACGGAGTTCCTCCGCCCGGGCAATCACCCGGTCGATCGCTGCTTCCATTTCCTCCACGATAAACAGTCCGTGGCTGTCGGAGAAGATATGATCATCCACCGGTCGCATATGGTCCGGCAGGAAGCGCTCGATCCAGGGGTGTTCGAACCATTTGTTAGCCAAGTGATTCACCGTCCTATACATTGGTGTCTATCATATTAGTTTAACAGCTTGTGTTTCATTTGATTATTCAGTTCGTCCATTTCAGAAATAAATTGTTTGCTTGATGCGACAATACGCTCATTGGACTGCTCGGTCATCTGGATGGCTTCATACACATCCTGGTAAGCCTGCTGAAACGTTTCAAGGGCAATAGCCGGTTCCTCAAGTGTTTTCAGCGTGTCAGCCGTATTTTCTTTCAGCATGCGTGCATTGTTGGTAAGCATATTTTCGGTGGATTCGTTGACACTCTGCACCGCATTGATCACTTTCCGCTGATTGCCGAGAGCAAGCTGGATGGAAGCGGTGACGGTAACAATGTTTTTGGTCATGGTAATAGCATTAAAAATCGCTTCCTCGAGCTTTCCATTGTTGTCAACGATCAGGTCAATCGAGGCAATCGATTGCTGCAGAACCATCACTGCCTGCGTCATGTTTTTTACCCGCGAGATCACTTTCTGCTGGCCTTTTTGAATAGCTGCCGGATTATCCCGCCATTCTTCTTGAAGCATTTCTTCTTCGAGCATGGCGTTCAGCTGTTTGCCGGTTTCAATTTGTGTTTCGAGCTCTTCAATACGCTTGATGGCAGTTTCTCTTAATTCTTCAAGCATGACATTGTCTTCCTGCAGCTTATCCCTGCCGGCGAGAAGGCCATGAATAATATTGTCCACCTGGGATTCCACAGTTTCATACTTTTTTGCATACTGCTCTACTGGGTCCCGGCGCAAAATTTTATTCAGCGTTTTCTGGAAACGGCCTTCCTTCAGGTATTCTGGTTCAAGCTCGCCTACCACCGTTTTTAATTCATGAAGTTTATCAGGAAGTTCATTGTCTTTTTGATCCATCATTTCACGGACAGGCCGCTTTAGTGCTTCAAGAGAATCACCAGCCTTGCGCTGTTCCGTTTCCCCAAGGCCGCCGAGTGTGCTGACAAGCTGGTCTGAATCCTTTTCATTCTTGAAACGCTCGATAAACTTTTCAGCTTCTACCCTGCTTTTCCCTTCGCTTGTGGAGGGGGTTAAATCTTCTTGATTCGTATTGGATGCATCAGTCATGCAGATTCCTCCTCAATAGTTAATTCCACGGGGCCTTTATTTATATATCGTATGTCATTAACAATAGTTTATGAACAGGAAGTATAATACTTATAGTTTAGCATTAGAGCGGGCAATAGTAAAAAAATGTTCGTTAATATAGGCGGGCCCGGGCATGTAAAACAAATCATTTTCCTTTGCAATTTTGAAAATTTTTTGTAACATATTATAGAAGCAGTATATAAATTAGGGAGCAGAAGCAGGAAAGCGTGTCCAAGGAGAATTGCCATGTTCAGCAAATACTATTCACTGGAAGAAGCAAATACATTAATTCCATGGTTCCACGAAGAAATAATTTACCTGAAATACCTGCAGGACACTCTTCATCGTACATACAGAAAGAGACGGGCTGCAGCGGACGCCGGGGAAAAAGAGGTATTTTTGCTCGAGGCAGCCATTGATTTTTTAGAATGGCAGACACGGGATCTTATTAGACAGCTCGAGACGAAATACGTGTTTGTCCGCAGCGTTCAGAACGGGCAAATTGATCTCCCGGCAAAAGCGAACGGGCGTACAGTTATGCTCAGCTGGAAATTCGGGGAGTCCGCTATTTCCAGGTACAGGGAATTATTTGCGGTGTATACGAAAAGAAAAAGAATCGAAGCGACAGACGATGATGCAGATCCGGAGTGGAGAAAGTATCCGCTGGAATAAGAAAGGAACGAATGGCATGTGTTTAATTGCTTTGGCGCACCAGGCACACCCGTGGTTTCCGCTTGTCGTGGTTTCTAACCGGGATGAATTTTTAGAAAGGCCGACCAAACGTCTTCATAAGTGGCAGGGGGAAGGCATTATTGCAGGCAAAGATTTAAAGCAGGGCGGAACATGGATGGGGGGCAGCCTTTCCGGACGGTTCGCAGCAGTAACAAATATCCGCAGACCTGGAATGGAAGCCGGGGAAAAATCACGGGGCCATCTGCCGCTGCGTTTCTTGCGGAATGAAACGAAACAGGCTCTTGAAGCGGTACAGAAGGACCGGAATGAATACAGAGGGTTCAACATGATCGCCGGCTCTGGGAAAGAAGTTTTTTATTTACATAACCACAAAGACGGCCCGCATGTGGAGCGTCTTACTCCCGGAGTGCACGCTCTCAGTAACGCCTCCCTGAACACTCCGTGGCCAAAGGTGGAAAAAGCGAAAAAACAAATAGAAACGCTGCTTGCTTCTTCAGAAAACACGCTCCACCCTGAAAGCTTTTTCACGGCGATGCGGAATGCAGAGCCTGCTGCCGACCAGGACCTGCCGGACACGGGAATAGACAAACAGCTTGAAAAGCAGCTGTCCTCAATGTTTATTGATCTGCCTGAATACAAAACGAGATGCCAGACACTGTTCACGGTGCGAAAAGACGGAAAAATTACGATGATCGAGCGGATGACAGACGCCCGTACTGGCACAGGCCGTTATGAATGGCATGTATAAACGTGAATATTTATTCCTTGATGCGTATGAATATAAAAATACGCTCAAAGAATGAAAACGTGTATATCCGTTTATAAGCGTTTACATGACTTGTGGAACTCAAATCTTAATTTGTCGAATGTTTAGAAAAATGATATAATATGCAAACCAATTTAAATTTGGACACCATGGAGAGAGGTGGAGAGGGGTATATGTTATTGCCTAGAAAACATTATAAAGAAGGCTTGTATGACTCTCAGTTTGAGAAGGATAACTGTGGGATCGGTTTTCTTGCGGATATTAAAGGGAAAAAATCACATGATATTGTTGAAAAAGGATTGCAAATTTTAAGAAACCTGGATCATCGCGGAGGCCAGGGAGATGAAGTGAATACAGGAGACGGGGCAGGAATGCTTCTGCAGATTCCGCACCGTTTCTTTAAAAATAAAGAAAACGAGCTCGGTTTTTCGCTGCCGAAAGAAGGCGATTACGGAGTGGGGATGCTGTTTCTGCCTATAGACCAGACCAGGCGGGCCCAATGCGAACAGGCTATTGAAAAAATGGTGGAGGAAGAAGGCCTCCCCCTGCTTGGGTGGCGCGAAGTGCCTTCTGACGACTCCATGCTTGGAAATGCTGCACTCTCAGCAATGCCTGCCATCCGGCAGCTTTTTATTAAACGCCCGGAAAATGTAAAAACGAGAGAAGATTTTGAGCGAAAATTGTATATTGTCAGAAAACGGTCTGAGCATGAGCATGGAGTTAAGCTTCATGACCAGGACAGCTTTTATTTTGCAAGCCTGTCGTCCCGCACAATTGTTTATAAAGGGATGCTTACGACCGAGCAGCTCAATCAGTTTTACAAAGATTTGAATGACCGCCAGTTTGAAACGGCACTGGCGCTTGTGCATTCCCGCTTTTCCACGAACACATTTCCAAGCTGGGAGCGCGCGCACCCGAACCGTTACCTTATCCATAACGGAGAGATCAACACGATCAAAGGGAACGTTAACTGGATGCATGCGAGAGAGCCAAAGTTTGAATCAGAGCTCTTTGGCAGCGATATGGAGAAGGTGCATCCGGTGGTGGACGCCGAAGGCAGCGACTCTTCGATGTTTGACAACGCGTTTGAATTTTTGACGCTGTCGGGACATAAAATGCCTCATGCAGCGATGATGATGATTCCGGAACCGTGGCAAAATAACCCGTTAATGAATGAAAAGAGACGTGCATTTTACCAGTACCATAGTTGTTTAATGGAGCCGTGGGACGGGCCGACAGCCATAGCTTACACTGACGGCAGCCAGATCGGCGCCTGCCTCGACCGCAACGGACTTCGTCCTGCCCGGTATTATGTCACTAAAGACGATCAGATTGTCATGTCTTCGGAAGTGGGCGTACTTGATATCGCTCCGGAAGACGTTCTGTACAAAGAGCGCCTGCATCCGGGGCATATGCTGCTTGTGGATCTTGAAGAAGGGCGTATTGTTCCTGACGGAGAGATCAAAGACAAAATTGCTGGTGAGCATCCATACCAGGAGTGGACTGATGAATACCTGACGGATTTAGAGGATGTGCTTGAAAGTCAGGACGTCTACAATACTAACTTTGAAAAATTAGAGCAGCGCCAGCTTGCTTTTGGCTATACGTATGAAGAATTGGAAAAAGTAGTTAAGCCGCTCGCAACCGGAGCGGGCGACCCGGTAAGTTCAATGGGGTACGACTCTCCGCTTGCAGTGCTTTCGAAAAAGCCGCAGCTTTTGTACAACTATTTCAAACAGCTGTTTGCCCAGGTGACAAATCCGCCAATAGATGCCATCCGTGAAGAAATAGTCACTGCTGTTGGCACGACTATCGGTAAACAGGGCAACCTGCTCGACCCGAAACCTTCGCATGCCCAGCAGCTGTATTTAAAAAAGCCAATAGTCAACAACGAGGATTTAGCCAAGCTGCGATCCAATAAACAGGAAGGGTTTGCTGCTTCAACGCTTTCTATCGTTTTTGAAGCTGCAAAAGGAGCTAATGAAATGGAAGACGCCCTCGAACGGTTATTTGAGCAGGCGGACCAATTCATCGATGACGGCTCGACCATTCTTATTTTAAGCGATCGCGATGTAGGCGAGACCTTTGCCCCAATACCAGCTCTGCTTGCCGTCAGCGGCCTGCATCACCACCTGATCCGCACGGGCCGTCGGACAGACGTCAGCCTGGTGCTTGAAAGTGCTGAACCACGGGAGGTGCATCATCTGGCAGTGCTGCTCGGATACGGGGCAGAAGTGATCAACCCTTATCTCGTCTTTGATTCGGTCGATGACATGATCAAAGAAGGATTAATGGAAGGCTCCTACGTGGAAGCGGTAAGCACGTATATTAAAGGGGCTACGAAAGGGATCATGAAGGTTCTTTCGAAAATAGGCATATCTACGGTACAGAGTTACCGGGGCGCCCAGGTTTTTGAAGCTGTCGGCATTAATGACGAAGTGATCAATCGCTATTTCACATGGACATCCTCGAGAATCGGTGGTGTAAGCACAGAAATTATTGCTGAAGACGTCCTCGAGCGCCACTTCCGGGCTTACAATGACCGGGAAGGCCTGGACACAACGCTTGACCCGGGAGATGATCTGCAGTGGAGGCGAAATGGCGAACCTCACCAGTATAATCCGCATACCATCCATATGCTTCAGCACGCCGCAAAAACAAATGATTTTACCCTGTTTAAAAAATATTCAGATGCTATTGATAAACAGGAACAGGAGCAGACAACTCTTCGCGGGATGCTCGAATTTAACAAAGGCGTACGTGAACCTGTCAGTATCGATGAAGTGGAACCGGTGGAAAACATTTTTAAACGCTTTAAAACCGGAGCAATGTCGTTTGGCTCTATCTCCGAGGAAGCCCACGAAGCACTCGCAATTGCGATGAACCGTATTGGCGGGAAATCAAATACGGGTGAAGGCGGGGAAAATCCAGAGCGGTTTACGCCGGATGAAAACGGCGACCTGCGCCGGAGTGCAATCAAACAGGTAGCTTCAGGACGTTTTGGTGTTACAAGCCACTATCTGGTGAACGCCGATGAGATACAAATCAAAATTGCTCAGGGGGCAAAGCCAGGCGAAGGCGGACAGCTTCCCGGCAAAAAAGTGTACCCATGGATTGCGGAAGTGCGTGGTACGACAGCAGGTGTCGGCTTGATTTCTCCACCGCCGCACCATGACATTTATTCGATTGAGGATTTAGCGGAGCTGATCCATGATTTGAAAAATGCCAACCCGAATGCCCGTGTCAGCGTAAAGCTTGTTTCAGGGACCGGGGTCGGCACCATTGCTGCCGGAGTCGCAAAAGGACGCGCAGACCACGTAGTCATCAGCGGTTACGATGGCGGCACAGGGGCAGCAGCCCGGACAAGCATTAAGCATGCCGGCCTTCCTTGGGAAATTGGCCTGGCGGAAACACACCAGACGCTTGTAATGAATAATCTGCGGAATCGGATCTCAGTGGAAACGGATGGCAAGCTGATGACAGGCCGGGACGTAGCGGTGGCCGCACTCCTCGGCGCAGAAGAATATGCATTTTCTACGGCACCGCTCGTAGTGCTCGGCTGTGTCATTATGCGTGTTTGCCACCTCGATACGTGTCCGGTAGGTGTGGCGACACAAAATCCTGAACTGCGGAAAAAATTCATGGGCAAGCCCGACAATGTCGTAAACTTTATGACTTTTGTGGCTGAAGAGTTGCGTGAAATTATGGCAGAGCTCGGTTTCCGCAGTGTCGACGATATGGTCGGACATACCGAGGTGCTGAAGCAGGTAGAATCAGTCAATAATAAAAAAGCACAGACCGTGAATCTGTCTAACCTGCTTCACCGGCCGAAAGCGAAAAATCAATCGAAGCACGTGGCTCACATTAAACAGGACCATGAGTTGAATATATCTCTTGATGAAACGACGCTAAAGCACGCGGCCAAGGACGCTCTTGAATCCCGGACACCGGTATTTGGAGAATTTGATATTCAAAACACGAACCGGGTGGCCGGAACGATGCTCGGAAGCGAAATTACCCAGAAATACGGAGTCGAAGGCCTGCCGGAGGACACCATCAGATTTACCTTCTACGGTTCCGCGGGACAGAGCTTCGGGGCGTTTATCCCTAAGGGCATGACGCTAAGCCTGATTGGTGATGCCAATGACTATATCGGCAAAGGACTCTCAGGCGGGAAATTGATCGTTACGCCGCCGGATACGTCTACGTTTGAGCCGGAGGATAACATTATCATCGGAAACACCACGTTTTACGGAGCTACTTCTGGAGAGGCTTATGTCCGTGGGGTAGCCGGAGAACGGTTTTGTGTCAGAAATAGCGGAGCGAAAGTCGTAGTCGAAGGCGTCGGGGATCACGGCTGTGAGTATATGACCGGAGGCGTGGTCGTCAATCTCGGCGTTACTGGAAAGAACTTCGCAGCAGGGATGTCTGGTGGCGTAGCGTACGTGTACGACCCCGACCGTACACTGGAAAGCAAATACAACAGCGAAATGGTAGGCCTGGAGCCGCTCGAATCCGCACAGGACGAGCAGGAAGTCCGTCAGATGATTGAAATGCACGGAAAACAGACAGGCAGTGAAGTGGCAGAACGCATTCTCGCTGCCTGGGAAACCGAACAAGAGCATTTTGTGAAAGTCATTCCATACGACTACCAGGCGATGCTGCAGTCGATTCAGGAAAGAGTAGACAACGGTTTAAGCGAAGCGGACGCTGTACTTGAAGCCTTCCAGGAGGCAACAACTGAGGGAGATAAAGATAAAGAGAAAGTCACTGGAAATTAATAGGGGGGGCTTTTAGAGCCTTCCTGACTTTTCAAATAAAGGCGTTGTGCGAACAGCGTGCAACGATTTTAAAAGTGGGAGTGAAGGAAATGGGGAAGCCAACAGGTTTTCTAGAATATAAAAGAGAAGCTCCAAGCAAGCTGGATCCGCTCGAACGGGTGAAAAATTGGCAGGAGTTTCAAATCATGATGCCGGAAGACAAACTCCAGGAACAGGGCGCCCGCTGTATGGACTGTGCAATTCCTTTCTGCCAGGCCGGCACTTCCATGGTGGGTTCCGATGAAATTGGCTGTCCGGTGTACAATTTAATTCCAGAATGGAATGACCTTGTCTACCGCGGGAAATGGCAGGAAGCATTAACACGCCTGCATAAAACGAACAACTTCCCGGAATTCACCGGAAGAGTGTGCCCGGCTCCGTGCGAAGGATCCTGCACGGTAGCTATCAACGATGACCCTGTAACCATTAAATCAATTGAGTATCATATCGTTGAAAAAGGGTTTAAGGAAGGCTGGATTACAGCTGAGCCTCCAAAAACGAGAACAGGCAAAAAAGTGGCAGTGATTGGTTCCGGACCGGCTGGACTTGCAGCAGCACAACAGCTGAACCGTGCCGGTCATACGGTTACAGTTTTCGAAAAGGACGATCGCATTGGCGGACTGCTTGCCTACGGTATCCCGGAAGTAAAACTGGAAAATGAAACAATTACCAGGCGAACAGACATTATGGAAGAAGAAGGCATCGAATTTCGGACAAGCGTCGATGTCGGAAAAGATATTACATCCGAGCAGCTTGACGAAGAATACGATTCGGTTATTCTCTGTACCGGAGCCCAGAAGCACCGTGATGTGCCAGCAGAAGGACGCGGATTAAAAGGAATCCACTACGCGATGGACTTTCTTCGCGGAAACACAAAATCCCTGCTGGATTCGAATCTCGCAGACGGACGCTATATCAGCGCAAAAGACAAGCATGTAATCGTCATTGGCGGCGGGGACACCGGTGTGGACTGTATTACGACTTCCCTCCGTCACAACTGCGCCTCCCTGGCACAATTTGATATTAATAAAGAAAAAGACAACGACCGTCCAGAAGATAACCCGTGGCCGCTGTATCCACTTGTTTATAAACAGGAGGACGGTCACAAAGAAGCGGCTGCTCTTCAAGGTGATGACCCGCGTGCATACAAAGTTATGACTAAGAAATTTGTTGGAAACGAAAAAGGCCAGGTAAAAGAAATCCATACGGTGGAAGTGGAAACTGTCTTTGAGGATGGCCAAAAGGTCCGCCATGAAGTGCCTGGGACCGAGCGTGTCTGGAAAGCAGACCTTGTATTGCTAGCTGTTGGCTTTACCGGCCCGGAACAGGAGCTTCTTGAGCAGATGGAAATCGAGCGTACTGAAAGAAGCACAGTGAATGCCGAGTACGGAAGTTATGTGACTAACAATGAAAAAGTATTCGCAGCAGGCGACAACCGTCGTGGCCAAAGCCTTGTAGTCTGGGCTATCCACGAAGGACGCGAAGCAGCCCGCGAGTGCGATCGATTTTTGATGGGAACGACCAATTTGCAGTAGTAGAAAAAAGCCCGGTAACTCCGGGCTTTTTTAAGAAAAAATATTTAAATTTCACGTACTGTAATGAATTTTTATAAATAATCTGATACAATAGATTAAAACTTTGTTGGAGTAGGGTTTATAGTGAAAAAAGTTGCGAAAGGGATTTTAACAGCACTAATTGTTTATGCAGTCATCATCGTACTAATTTTGGCAACGGCGTTATTGTTTGTAATGGTTTCGTTTTCCGGGGAAATGGCTCAGGTGCTTTTCGGATGGAGCGAATACAATGAATGGACAAACACGCATCTTGTGCCGTGGGCAGAGATGTTGTGGGAATGGTTTGTTGCGATAACGCCGGGAGGCTGACAGGAAAGGTGGAAAAAAGATGGAACAGTATCGATTTCCTTACAAATCAGGAATTTATGTTGGAATCCCTGTGAAAGAAAATCCAGAACAGTGGCTGATGGAAGTACAGATGGTACTAGAGCATCCTAAGCAGGGAGATCTGCACCAGCCAAAAAAGACGAATGTGCCAATTTTTCATGAACGCCGGGCGCTTGCGGAAAAGGAAAAAATCTGGGTACAGAAAAAAGCCGTGAAGCCAATTGACACAGCGCCTGACATGACTTATAAAGAATCTCTCCGGCAGGCATTTAATGCTTACGAGCAGGAACTTGAAAGTAAAGAAGATGAATTTTCCCAAAAATCGTTGAAAACGCTTCGTGACGTAAAAACGGATTACGAGCGGCAAAAATTATTATAACTCTGCCCGTGGGCAGAGTTATTTTCGTGTTTTGTTCTTTTATGCGTGAGACGTACGCTCATCGGTAACAAACAGTGCTCCGGCCGTATGAAGCCGGATGGAAAGCTCGATTAAAAACAAATCGTCGGAATTATTTAAATCACAGCTTGTAAGCGACTCAATTTTTTTTAGGCGGTATAAAAGGGACTGGCGGTGCAGGTTTAACTCCCGCGAGGTCTGGCTGACGTTCCCTTTGCATTCGTTATAGGTGCGGACCGTTTTCATTAAATCAATGCCCCGTTCAATGGAATAATGATGAAGGGGGGCAACTGTAGCTTCAGCAATCTGGCGGATTTCTTCATTTTTGGCAAGAGACATCAGAGCCCGGTCGAAACGCGTGTCTTCGTACGTATGAATGTAGCCGAAGCCCCGCTGTCTGCGGCCGGCATCAAGCGCAGAGGAAGCTTCCGAAAAGCTGGCCACAAATTCCCACGGGGCGGCTGTTTTGCTGACACCCCAGGAGATGACAAGGTGAGGGATTTTCTGCTCGAGACGGTACTGCACCGTTTCAGCGAAATAATAAACGGTATCATACATCATGGTCGGATGCATTTCCAAATAGACAATGAGTTCGGATTTTTGAAAAGTGCTCATCACCCGGGCTTTTAAATAACGACTTGCATGGGAGACTTCTTCTTCAAACGTATAGCCGATCTGTTCGAGCCAGTGGTCATACGACAGCGGTGGAGATTCTGCGTGAAAAACCCGTTCAACATTTTCGGGCTTTGCCACAAAGCAGATGTAAGGAAGCTCTAAGTTATAGCCTAATGATTTTCCACGGGATAACGCCTGGTCCCGGGATTCGTAATTGTCTTTGGCCAGGCTCCAGACAAAATCATCCTTCAAGCGCATCTCGGTTTCAAGCGCTGTCTGGTCATGCAGAAAGCAGAGAGCAGAAGTAGTGACCGAGTGCTCAAGAAGAAGCAGGGTGTATTCTTCAAACACGTCATGCTTTTCTTTATTGCTGGGCCATTGAAGAATCATATAGCCCTGGATATCCTGGGTCGTCTGCACAGTTAAACGCAGCAGAGTGCCGGCATCAGTGTCCATCCATTCCATATTTGCCGGCAGGGTCTTTTCCGGATCCGGCTGCTGAAAAGGGGGAAAAAGCGGGTTGCCCCCCTGGCTTAAATACTTGTTCCACCACTCAGCTGCCCCGGCTGACTGCTCCGTCTGGGCTTTCAGGCGGCCGCGTTTATCCACTACGAGCATCGGGATCTGCAGCTGTTCGTATACGTAAGAAGCAATCGCTTCCATACCTTTGCCCTCGAGAATAATTTCGAGAAGGTCTGTACGGATTTTATTTGACACATCAATGGAGCGCAGAGAGCTTTTATGAAGAGCTCCAGAAATCGCTTCTGTAATGTCCGAAAAGCGAACTTCCCACGGAACTTCCACAAGCGGAAACGCTTTTGTTTCACAAAAATCAATTACGGCATCAGGAATAGACGAAATATAGTGGCCGACCGACAAAATTAAGCCGCTCGCTCCCGCTTCCATCAGTTCTTCAATAAATTCCAGCAGATCCCGGTCATTTTGACAGCCAATCCCCGAGCTTAAAATTAATTCCCGAGGCCGGACAAAATTTTCTACAGGTGTTTCTATGACCGATGCCCAGTAGACTGTAATTGAGCTTGAATCGGCATTCGACGTCAATGGAAGGGCCGTGTTCATAATCGGAAGCTGTAATATTTGTTGCATGGAAATCATCGCGAGACACCCCTTTACAGTACCAAAAACGTAAATTTTTCTTCTAGTTTTATTCTACCATATTTGCATGGAAGATAATGTGTCATGCACATTGTGCAAAAAAAGTGCGAAACTTCATACAATTGTGTGAATGGAATTTAACCAAATAATCTATACACTAAAAATAGAGAAAAAATAGTAACAGGGAAGGTTGTGTTCAATCATGGCAAACACACACATTAATCGTTCAACGAAAGCAGTATGGGCAGGAGAAAAAGAATACCGCGCTTTTGGAGCTACCCAGGTTCCGGTAGTCCACAGTGTTGCCTATACTTACGATGATTTAGACCATTGGTATGATGTGGCAACAGGAAAAAAAGAAGGGCATATCTATGGCCGGAACACCAATCCAACCCTGCAGTCGTTCGAAGATAAAATCCGTATTTTGGAAGACGCTGAAGCGGCTACAAGTTTTTCAACCGGCATGGCGGCAATCAGCAACTCCCTGGCTACGTTCCTTCGCCCTGGCGACCGGGTAGTATCGATGAAAGATACGTACGGAGGCACCAATAAAATCTTTACTGAGTTTCTTCCGCATATGGACATCGAGGTTGCACTCTGTGAAACAGGCAACCACGAAGAAATTGAAGCAGAAGTGCGGAAAGGCTGCGACGTTTTGTATTTAGAAACGCCAACAAACCCTACAGTGAAAATTACTGACATTGAGCGAATGACCAAGGTAGCAAAAGAAGTAGGCGCACTTGTGTTTGTTGACAATACGTTCGCAACCCCTATCAACCAGAACCCGCTCGAATTTGGTGTGGATCTTGTTATTCACAGTGCGACGAAGTTTCTAGGAGGACACGCAGACGCCCTCGGCGGAGCAGTATGCGGACGGAAAGACCTGGTGGAAAAAATCTTTCATTACCGCGAAATTAACGGAGCTACAATGGATCCAATGGCTGCCTACCTGATGATTCGGGGCATGAAAACATTACATCTCCGGGTGCGCCAGCAGTGTGAATCCGCGATGAAAATCGCTGAACATCTGCAAAATCATGAGCAGGTCGACCAGGTTTTCTACCCAGGGCTTAAAACTCATCCGGGTCATGATATTGCGGCGAAACAGATGAACCAGTTTGGCGGCATGTTCAGCTTCTCGCTAAAAGGTGGAATGGATGCTGTACGCCAGTTTCTGCCAAAGCTTGAGTACGCCAACCGGGCGGCAAACCTCGGGTCGGTGGAAACAACGGTCGGTCCGGCAAGAACGACGAGCCACGTAGAAAATACGCCGGAAGAGCGGGCAGCGCTCGGTATCCCCGAAAGCCTTGTGCGCTACTCGGTCGGCATTGAAGATGCAGATGACCTCATTAACGATCTGGAACAGGCGCTGGCTTCGCTGCCAAAAGCTGAAAGCGTGCAAAACTAAAGGACGGTTTGAGCGATGACGATAATGACAAAAACGATTAAGGAAGAAGCAGAAGCGATCAAAGAGCAGCTGGTGGAATGGAGACGCAGCCTGCATCGCCATCCGGAACTGAGCTTTGAGGAGTATGAGACAGCAGCATTTATTAAACAGACGCTTGCAAGACTCCCCCATTTAACAGTATACAGCGGAAGAGAAGACACAGGTCTCGACACGGCCGTGATCGCAGAGCTCGGGGCCGGTGACGGCCCTCTCGTCATTCTGCGTGCTGATATTGATGCCCTTCCGATTCAGGAAGAAAACGACTGTGATTACACTTCTACGTGTGCAGGGAAAATGCATGCGTGCGGGCATGATGCTCACACGGCCATGCTGCTCGGTGCCTGCTTTATGCTACACAAGCAGCAGGAGCATTTAAAAGGAACAATCCGGTTTATTTTTCAGCCGGCTGAAGAAGATACGGATGAATACGGAAGCACCGGCAGTCCTTATTTAATCAGCCGTGGATGGCTCGAAGGAGCCGAAGCAGCCTTTGCGCTGCACATGGACCCTGAGTTCACACCGGGTCATGTAAGGCTGCAGGAAGGTCCGAGTATGGCAGGCATTGATACGTTTGAAGGGATCATCCGCGCAAGCGGCGGCCACGGGGCGTATCCGCATCTTGCGACTGACCCGGTATGGATCAGCACGTTTGTGATGCAGGCGATGCAGGGAATCGTGTCACGGCGGACATCTCCGCTTGAACCAGCGGTTGTAAGTATCGGTGAATTAAAGGCCGGAGCGTCGACCAACGTCATACCGGACGAAGTCCGTATCCGGGGCACAATGCGCAGCTATTCAGATGCTACCCGTAAGCGGCTTCGCGAGGAGCTTCAGCAGGCCTTTCGCATAGCGGAATCAATGAACGCCTCCCAGGAGGTAACGATTGCTGAAGGCGAGCCGGCACTCGTTAACAGTCCCGAAGCGGTAAAGGTTTACCGGGCGGTGCTTGAAGAACTGTACCCGGAAACAATGATCCACGAAGAATCCTACGGCATGGGCGGAGAAGATTTCAGTTACATGGCCCGCCAGGTGCCGTCCTGCATGATGTTTCTCGGCGCAGGTTATCATGATCGTGCAGACAGTGGGCTGCACATGCCCCAGTTTGATATTGAAGAAACCATTTTACCAATTGGCGCTTCCTTGCTTGCAGGAGCAGCTGTACACTATATGACAAAGCACAAGACAGATTAGACTGGGAGGAAAAAATATGCCGCATAAATTAGATTTTATCGGGTTTGGCGGAGTGGGCCGCGGCCTTGCAGAAATACTGCTTGAACGGGGGAGCTGGCTGAAAGAAACCTTTGGTTCCGACTTTTTAGTAGTTTCCGTGTCCGATTTGTATAAAGGCTCCCTTCACCACCCGGAAGGCCTTGACATGCAGAAGGTTCTTGATTGTCTGAAAAGAGATGGAACAGTCGAAAACTACCCTGATACCGAAGGGCTCGTGCGCGGCTGGGACAGCATCGAAACAATCACCCAGTCAAACGCAGATACCGTGATTGAAATCACGTTTACCAATGTGGACACAGGCCAGCCTGCGATTGATCACTGCAAAACAGCTTTTAAGGCTGGAAAAAATGCTGTGCTTACGAATAAAGGGCCAGTGGCGCTTGCCTATAAAGAACTTCAGGCACTTGCCCAGGATAATGGCGTACGGTTTTTATTCGAAGGGACAGTCATGAGTGGCACCCCGGCGCTTCGAATGCCGCTGACAAGCCTTTCCGGGAACCGGATTACCTCAATTAAAGGTATAATGAACGGAACAACAAACTACATGCTCACCCAGATGGAGCAGGGGATGGAGTACGGCGAAGCTTTAAAAGAAGCTCAGTCCCGTGGATATGCAGAAGCGGATCCTACCAGCGATGTCGAAGGCTATGACGTACTGTATAAAGTAGTTATTCTCGCCAATGTTGTGATGGGAGCGGATTTGAAAAAAGACGATGTGGAACGCCAAGGAATTACGGCTCTTTCTGCAGAAGATATGCAGAAGGCAAGAAATGAAAACAAGCACTGGAAGCTGATCGGGCGTGTTGAAAACAATGGAGGCACAATCAAAGGATCGGTAAAACCAGAGCTGCTCTCCGAAGACGACGCCCTCGCCAATGTAGGAGGTGCAGTAAACGCTGTCACTTATGAATGCGACCTGAGCGGTCCAATTACGCTGATGGGGGCTGGAGCCGGTGTGCCGGAGACAGGATTTGCCTTGTTGATCGACCTGATTAACATGGATCGAAATACTATATAAAGGCGGGATAACATGACCACAAAAATTACAGAGCAAAAAATGCTTCTCGGCGGAGAATGGGTCGGCCGTGAGCAGACGCTGGACGTTGTCAATCCCGAAGACCAATCTGTGATCAGCACAGTGCCGATGGCAAGCAGCGACGATGCACGCGAAGCTGTGCGTATTGCTGTTGAAGGTAAAGAGATTGCCGAAGCTTTGAGTGTACGGGAACGTATGGATATATTAAACAAAGTGGCGGATTACGTGCTCGACCATGCAGAGGAGTTTGCGGAAATAATTGCTCTTGAAGGGAGCAAAACGATAGCAGAAGCTTCCGGTGAAGCAAGGAGAACTGCCGAAACTATTCGTCTCGGGGCGGAAGAAGCCCGCCGTCTTTCCGGGGAATCGATTAATTTTGACCAGATGGAAGGCAATACGCACCGGATGGGCTACTATTATCATTTTCCAGTGGGAGTCGTGGCAGCTATTACACCGTTTAACGATCCGTTGAACCTAGTGGCCCATAAAGTAGCGCCGGCCATCGCTGCCGGAAATGCGGTTATCGTGAAACCGGCGACAGAAACGCCGCTCAGTGCCCTGAAGCTGGCCGAAGCATTTATCGCTGCCGGGCTGCCGAAAAAAGTAATGACGGTGATTACCGGAAGAGGCCGTGACATTGGCGACATTCTGGTGGAGTCAGAAGATGTACAGATGATCAGCTTTACTGGTGGGTACGAAACAGGCAAAAGTATCGCCCACAAAGCAGGTCTGAAAAAGCTGTCCATGGAGCTCGGATCAAATTCCCCATATATTGTCTGGAAGGACGCGGACATTGAAAAAGCAGCCCAGTCAGGCGTAGACGGAGCATTTGGGGCTGCTGGCCAAAACTGCCTGAGTGTGCAGCGGGTATACGCTCATGAAGATATTTACGACGCTTTTGAGACTTCATTTGTGGAAAAGGCCAGACAGGTACGTGCCGGAAGGAAAATGGATAAGGATTCCGATATTGGGCCGGTCATCAATGAAAAAGAGGCTAAGCGAATTGAAAGCTGGATAAAAGAAGCAGTGGAGGCGGGAGCCAAAGTACTCGCCGGCGGAAACCGGCACGGTGCCTTTATCGAACCGACCGTCCTGTCGAATGTTCCGGAGGATTTGGCGATAGTAAAAGAAGAAGTGTTCGGGCCGGTCGTCATACTTGCTTCTGTTGCCACATTTGATGAAGCAATCACCCGCTCAAACGCCGTGCCTTTCGGTCTGCAGGCCGGCATTTATACGAAAGATGTTAATATTGCGCTGAAGGCTGTACGTAAACTCCATGTCGGCGGCGTCATGGTAAATGACAGCAGCGATTTCCGCATTGATGCCATGCCGTTTGGCGGCGTCAAACATTCCGGGATCGGCCGGGAAGGCGTGGCTTTTGCCATCGAGGAAATGTCGGAAAAACGGCTCGTATGCTTTGCCATCGATGAATAAATAAATGTAGACGGGATAAAAGGGGGGATCAGCTCATGTTGTTTGAAAAAGATGAGTACCTGATGAGAATGAACCAGACAAAAATGAAAATGATGGAATACGGGATTGAAGTACTATTGGTCTCTAATCCGTCCAATATGTATTATTTAACGGGATACAATGCTTGGTCGTTTTATGTGCATCAGATGGTGATTGTAATGATTGATGAAGATCAGCCGCTATGGATCGGCAGGGAAATGGATGCCCATAGTGCAGTAGTCACCACCTGGCTCGATGACGATCATATCATCCCGTACCCTGATGAATTTGTACAGTCGACAATCAAGCACCCAATGGATTTCGCGGCGAATATTTTGACAGAAATTGGACAGGGCAACCGGAAAATTGGCCTGGAGATGGATGCATTCTACTTTACCGCGATGTGCTACGAGCGAATTCAGGCTGGTCTCCCAAATGCAGAATTCCGTAATTTCAGCACGCTCGTCAACTGGGTCCGGCTCGTGAAGTCAGACGCGGAAATCGAATGTATGTACCGCGCCGGCCGAATACTTGAAAATGCCATGCAGGCAGGGTTTGATACAGTGGATGTCGGCGTTCGGGAAAATGAAGTGGCCGCGGCCATTACTAACGCCCAAATTCTTGGTACGAAGGAATTCGGCGGTGACTATACGTCCATTGTGCCGATGATTCCTGCCAATGAAAACACAGCAACGCCTCATTTGACATGGACAGACCGGAAATATAACTATGGGGATTTTTTGACAGTTGAAATCGCCGGAGCCTATATGCGCTACCATACTCCGATGGCACGGACGATGGCGATCGGACAGGCTCCGGAGAAAATGTACGACCTGTCGGAAACAGTGGTTGAAGGGATCGAAACAACGATGGACGCAATTAAGCCTGGAATGACGGCGGAAGAAGTGGAAAATGTCTGGAGCCGGACCATTGCAAGACGTGGATATTTTAAAGAATCCCGTCTCGGTTATTCCATCGGACTCAGCTATCCCCCGGACTGGGGCGAGCATACCGTCAGCTTCCGGAAAGGCGACCACACTATTTTGCAGCCGAACATGACATTTCATCTCATGCCTGGCATATGGCTGGATGACCACGGCGTGGAAATTACGGAATCAATCCGTATTACGGAAAACGGGTGTGAATTACTAAGCCACGTGCCGAGGGAGATGTATATTAAAGAACCCGGAGTGCTTGGTGATGGTTTTGCGGAAAGCAGGATGAATGCCAATTACAGATAGTATACAGGAAGCGGGCTCCTTTTAAAGGGGCCTGCTTTTTTGTGAGAGGCAGGTGTTGGCTATTTTTTCCGGATAGTGATAGCATAAAAGATGTTTGCAACGATGACTTGACTAAAAAGAGGTATGAACATGAACCATCAGGCCTGCATAAAAACTACACTCGGAGCCGCTGCCTTTGTGGCTGTTTTTTGCTATTTTTTAGAAGTGCTTTTACACGTGCCTTACGTCGAATACGCGTACAGTTTTATTGCCGGAGTACTGCTTGTGGCCTCCTTGCCTGTTATGCCTGCATTGAACCGCCGCATCGTTTATGTGCTGCTTGCTGTCGGCATTGCTTTGTTCTGGATTTACGGAGTTTCCTGGCATATTGTATGGACAAGCTTTGGGGAGAACCTTTCACTGCTGGCGCTTTTTCTAACAGTGCCTCTCATCGGCACGTACATGTCTGAAGCGGGTCACCTGCATGCTTTTCAGCAGTACCTTAAACGGAGAAATGAAAAGAAAGCGGTCCCTCCGCATCAGCTTGGCTACGGAGTAACAGCAAGCATCGGTGCCATACTTAATCTCGGCTCCATGCCACTTGTGTACGGTATTGCCAAGGAAAGCTTTCCATCTTTTGAACAAAAAAGAATGGCATTGACGGTGCTGCGGGGCTTCGGTTCCTGTATGCTCTGGTCGCCATACTTTGTAAACATGGCCCTTATTTTAAGTATCTATGATTTAAGCTGGAGCGAAGTCGGTCCATACGGCATCATAATGGCTGCCGTGTTGACTACCCTGGTTATTGTATTCTTCCGGGCCTCCGCATTTGCTGATGATACTTGGACGTCGCCAGAAAAAAACAAAGAAGCAAGACCTCCGATGACTTCGATGCGTACGTTTTTACTATTTTTGGGCATACTGCTTGGGGCTTCTTTTTTGCTTGAAATGCTTCTACCTTATAATATGCTGACAATTGTTTCTATACTGGCTCTATTGTATCCGTGGACATGGGCTCTTGCGCTCAAACAGGCCACTTCATTTGCCCAGTCCACCTGGAAACACGTGAGCGGGTCGTTTGAACGCCTGTATAATGAAATTGGTATTTTTGTAACGGCCGGTTTCTTTAGCGTTGCGCTCCGAAGCAGTGATGCCGGGGCTTGGCTTTCAGAGGCTGTCAGCTTTTTATCCCAGGGCTATATGATTCTGCTGATTGCCTGGGTGGTGGCTATTGTAATGGGTCTCTCCACCTTAGGGATTCACCCAGTGATCATCGTTACAGGACTTGGCGGGGCTCTCTCTCCAGAAGTTTTTGGGGTGGAGGCTTCGTTTATGGCTGTACTGCTTTTGATGTCCTGGATGCTTGGTGTCCAGGTGTCTCCATTCACAGGCGCCATCCTCATGTCTTCTCATCTAATGGGGACAACCACCATCCAGGTAATAAGAAAAAATGCTGCATTTATTTTAAGCGCTGCCGTAGTATTGAGTCTTGTGTTATTTATACTAGGCGAAACAATAATGTAATAAAGAAGGAGAGAATCAGGAATGCGACCACTTGAAGCCGGAAAATTATATGGATCTGTCATGCTTGTTATGCTGATGTGGGGGCTTAACGTGGTGGCATTGAAGGTGCTGGTGGCGGAAATAAACCCGGTTTACATGCAGGCAGCACGCATCCTGCTCGCCGGTCTTTCCGTAGCTCTGTTTGTTTTTCTGCGCAGGGAGTTTGAATGGGTCCCAAGGGCCGCCATTAAGTATATTCTGCTGGCTGCGGTGTTTGGCATGACCGGCCACCATACCTTTTTGGCTGTAGGGCTGAGTGAAACAACCGCTGTGAAAAGCTCCCTGATTCTGGCTCTTCTTCCTATTACCACATCGCTGTTAGCTATGATTTTTTTAGGTGATGCCTTTACGAAGCTTCGCTGGCTCGGTGTATTTGCCGGGTTCGCCGGGGCAGTGCTCATCAATGTTACTGGAGAAGATGGGGGCGCAGTTCAAGGCGCAGCTACAGGAGACGCTTTTATTTTTGCCGCAATGGCAGCACAGGCTATCAGCTTTTTGTTTATAAAAAAAGCCTCCGAGCTGGTAGCCCCGAGAGTGCTGACGATTTATACGCTGATGGTCGGTTCTGTCGGATTGTTTGCCGTCAGCTTTATCCTCGCCCCGTCCGGCTGGGAATCATACATCACGGCGCCCGGCTGGGTATGGCTCGTGTTTTTGCTTTCCGGGATATTTGCCACCGGCCTTGGCCAGATATTATACAACGCCTCAATTTCGAAAATCGGTCCGGGGAAAACCGCTATATTTAATAATTTCGTTCCCTTTTTTGGTTTATTGAGTTCTGCGCTTATCCTCGGAGAAAACGTATCACCAGCGCAGCTTGGAGGCTTCGTATTTATTGTTGCTGGCGTGCTGCTTGGTACCGGCTGGGTGGACCAGCTGCTGTTAAAAAAACGAAAACAAGCGCCTGTTAAGCATCATTCTTAGCAGGCGCTTGTTTTTTTTCTGGCACTTCATCAAAACCGCCTGGATGAAAAGGGTGGCATTTGACGAGGCGCCGAATTGTTAGAAAGGCCCCTTTCCAAAATCCAAACCTTTCAAAGGCGGTGATGCTGTACTGTGAACAGGTAGGATAAAAGCGGCACGAAGGTGGAGTGAACCGGGAAATATATCGTTGATACAGTTGAATCAGCGCGATTATTATTTTTTTCATCCATACGCACTCCTATAATCATTTTTGCCTCTACATCGTAGCATAAATAGAAACAAAACAGAAAAACCCCGCTTAAAACAGCGGGGTTTAAGGCTGTTGGCCAGTATCAGCCAACATAAAAGGAAGCTGCTGGCGCCACTACCTGGCGAAGCTGCGCTTCTTCTTCGGCATTTAAACGGACCATCGGCAGACGGACATCGCCGGAAATGATGCCGCGCATTTCAAGGGCTGCTTTTACCGGTGTCGGACTAGGAGCTGCAAACATGGACTTCATGAGTGGCAGCAGGTCCCGGTGCCGGGAAGCGGCGTATACCGGCTGGCCGTTAAAGAAGCTCTGGATCATGTCCTGCATGCTTTCTCCGGCTACATGGGCAGAGACAGAAACGACGCCTGTAGCTCCGACGGACAGCAGTGGAAGTGTAAGGCTGTCATCACCGCTGTACAAAGTGAAGTCCTGAGGCGCATGCTGCAGAATATAGGCAGCAGCTTCAAGATCGCCGCTAGCTTCTTTAATAGAGCATATATTTTTGACATGGGAAAGACGGACAATCGTTTCCGGGGTCATGCCGGCCGCGCTTCTTCCCGGAATGTTATACAGCATCACCGGAGTGTTAATTCCTTCGGCAATCGTGCGGAAATGCTGATACATTCCCTCCTGGCTCGGTTTATTGTAATAAGGAGTAACGAGCATGACAGCGTCAATGCCGGTTTTTTCTGCTTCAAGGGATAATGCAAGCGAAGCTCTAGTGTCATTGGAGCCGGTGCCTGCAATAACCGGAACCCGGCCGTTAACAGTCTGGACCGTATGACGGAATAATGAAATTTTCTCTTCATGGGAAAGCGTTGGAGATTCGCCGGTGGTGCCGGCAACTACAATGCTCTCTGTTCCAGTGCTGATCAAATGATTAATTAATTTGGTTAATGCAGTGTAATCTATATCTCCGTGTTCATCGAATGGAGTCACCATCGCTGTACTTAATCTTCCAAAATTCATAATTACTCACCCTCTTAAAAGTATAGTCTTGCCTAAAAAGAGAGGGCTTGCGGTTTCACGTCTTCGCCTCCGCCTGGACACGAAAAAAGCAACCATGGAAGGAGTCCATCGTTGCAGGAACGCTTCAGCTGTTAAGCAGAACCGCACGTGCGTGAGATAGCCCTCCATACAGAAAACCTGTATGACAGTCCCGCATTTATTCAATACGAGACCAGCGTTGAACGAGTGAGTCGTTCTCAGCTTCGGCAAAAACCCCTTTCCGCTTTAATCACCAGAGCTCCTTCTCTTCCTAAAGCGTACTAATAATTTTCGCAACCTCTAACCTCACTTCTCAAATAAAGAAGCAGGATATGAAATTAATTAATTACACCATAGCAGATAACGTCCTGAAAGACAATAGTCCGTCTTAAAATTAATTGTATTTTCTATATTGCCCAATTCTAATGTGCATAAACATAATTAAATATCGATTATTTATCCCTTCTCCGCAGTTGTTTTGATTGTTCTACAGCTATGTTAATAAAAAATTTTTAAAAACACATTTCATTTTCGGGGAGCTTTCTTATATAATAAGGGAGGGAAAACAGAACATTAGGGGGCCAATTACGTATGTCGCAGCTTCAGCAGATCGCTCTAGAACTTCCAGAAGAACTCTATACGGAAATCGAACATCTGTCCCAGTCCGAAAAGGATTCTTTTTTTCATCAGGTGTTAAAGGACCAGATCGAAAAACAAAAATCTACAGACATGCAGGAAAAATTGAAGAACGGATATGCAGAAATGGCTGCACTAAATGCTGAAATATGCGCTGAATTTGAATATGCCGAAACAGAATCTACACAATTGACAGAACGACGGCTGAACGAACAAAACTAGCTGTTCATCCTGTCCGGCAGCATAAGCGCGCAACCGGAAAAGGAGGTGAATGGGTGGTTTGAGTGATTCGAAACAAAACAATCAGCATCATAAAAAAGTAGTTAAACGGGGGGACGTATTTTTTGCGGACCTGTCTCCAGTAGTCGGTTCTGAGCAGGGAGGCGTCCGACCCGTACTTATCATTCAAAATAATATTGGTAACCGCTTCAGTCCCACGGTAATTGTAGCAGCTATTACGGCACAGATTAAAAAAGCAAAAATGCCGACGCACGTGGAAATTGATGCAGCTAAGCATCGGTTTGACCGCGACAGCGTTATTCTGCTTGAACAGCTGCGTACCATTGACAAGCAGCGGTTAACGGATAAGATTACCCACCTGGACGATGATACCATGGAGCAGGTGCGTAAAGGCCTCGAAATAAGCCTGGGCCTGCATGAATTCAATTAATTCATTATACATAACGACTGCGGGTCCCCGCCTGCATATTGATACGTAAAACCTTTCCGGCCGGAAAGGTTTTTTTGTTATAAAAAACAGAAATGAATGCCTTTAAAAAGCGATATATCCTTATGTGAGCTTAATAAGTCTTCTCAGTAGCGCAAAGGTTTAAATTAATACGAAAAACTTTTAAATGCTCTATTTTATTTTGAGTTGTGATGTGATACACTGCTCTAGGAAATAAAGAGAGGGTTGGATAAAACCAGCCTATAAGAGAGAGGATAAGGAAGGGAGGCTTTCATATGCTTAAAGCAATGAAGCAAAAATGGAGAGATAAGCGCAATCAGCTTGCCCGCCAAACAGAAGAACGGATCCAGGGTCATAACACAGACCTGCAGGTACAGATGAGGCAGAGACGTGAAAACGATGACTGGACTGATGAACTTCTCAATAAGGATATCGAAAAGTATTTGTATACGATCCATCCGTCGTTTCTTTTAAATGACCGTGTAAACCGGGCGCTTTACAATCGGCTGCTTGCCCGTGCCCAGGGAAAATACTCGCTGACGCTTTCTGTCACAAGCGAAATGAAGCTGGCACTCGACTTTTATAACACGGACCTTGCGGTGTTTCTTCGTTTGATTGAGAAAAAAGGCTTTCAGCTTCAGGGAAATGAAGAGCGTTTTCTGCTGACGCTTATGAACCGCCTCAGTGAAAACAATTACCGCATGTATAAAGAACGTTACAGCGAGTTGGATGCTCACAATTCTTCCTTATCAGAGGCCGTTACCTCGTATTTGCAGCAGGTGCCGCGCGCTTACCAACTCGAGACCGGACGCCTTGATTTCTTCTACAAGTTTCTGCTCAGCGAGGGCCTTCTTCCGGCAGGAACGACGAAGAAAAAACTGAAAAAATTGATTAAATCCTCCAATAAAAAGAAAGCCGGAGACCATCAGCTTGAGCGGATGGAACGCCGGCTTGACCGGATTGGTTAATAGATAAACAAAGCGCTGCGGCTCCGCAGCGCTTTTTGTTTTCTGGAAAGATCAGGATGAACTTAATTCTTTTCGAACAGGCGTTTCTGTGGCAGAATATAGGTAAATAACAGAAGGGATGGAGAGCTGATGAGTCAAAACGAAACAAACCTCAGCACGTTTTTTGCCGGCAAATTGCAGGAAGCAAAAACTCAATTTGAACGCACCATCGACTGTAAACATACAGCTTTTGACGATTTGTATCCTTATATGAATGAACAGCCGCAGTTTTTCTGGTACAAACGTTACGTAGCCTGGCAGGAGCTGCTTACCACTGTAGAGCTTGCAGAAGAGCTGAATATTAATTGGCAGAAAGAATTTAAAACAAAGCAGCAGAACTTTATTGAAAGCAAGGTACTCGATGCAAAAGTGCTTGATGAATGGTACGGAAAACAGCGTACTGAAGCATAAAAAAGCCGGCGGAGCCCTCCGCCGGCTTTTTATAGCTTTTTTGTCTCCTGCCGCTGTATTAAAAAATGAAATGAGCAATAAGAACAATAACTGGGAGTGAAATAATGGTTCTTTCCAAAAAGATGAGAACAAGATCGGTAAATCGGACAGGAAGCTTACTGCCAAGCAGCAGGCCGCCGACTTCGGACATATAAATAAGCTGGCTGACCGATAAAGCCCCAATAATAAAGCGGGTCATTTCGCTTTCAATGTCCGTGCCAAGAATAGCCGGCAGGAACATATCCGCAAAGCCAATGAGCATCGTTTCGCTGGCTGCTGTAGCTTCCGGGATCTGCATGAGCTGCAGGAGCGGAACAAACGGGGCCCCAAGCCATGCGAACAGCGGCGTGGATTCAGCAATTACAACAGCAATAGTACCAAGGCCCATGACAATTGGGATCACGCTGATCCACATGTCGAGTACGTTTTTTGTGCCGCTGACCAGGACGGAAGACCAGCGGGTGTGGGAAGCTTTGTGGAGCGCTTTTTCCCACCCGGAAACGACAGGGTTCTTGCCTGATTGGCCATTGGCAATCTCGTCTGCAGGCTGCTGGTTGTAATACTCGTTCTTCTTCCGGGAAAGCGGAGGAATCCGGGGCATAATGAGTGCGCATACGACACCTGCAGCAACGATGGTGAGGTAATACGGCAGGGTGTAGGCAAGCAGATCCAACTCACCGAGAATGGTGATAGTGAAGGTGATGCTGACCACCGAGAACGTCGTACTGATAACTGCAGCCTCCCGCTGTGTGTAATGGCCGCTTTCATACTGCTGGCTTGTTAAAAGCACCCCGATGGTTCCATCTCCCAGCCAGGAAGCAAGACCATCAATCGACGAACGACCCGGAAGCGTAAATAACGGGCGCATCAGAATGGTAAGGATGGAGCCGAAAAACTCGAGCAGGCCGAAATTAAGCAGAAACGGCAGGAAATAACCGGCGAAAAAGAAGACGGTAATTAAAAGCAGTATTAGGGAATAAAGAAGGAGACCGCCGGTGGCATCCCCGATAAGCCAGTCAGGGCCGATTTGAAACAATGTTAAAAAGGCAAACAGAAAGCCTAAGATCCGGATGAAAAGCCAGCCGTTCGTTACATGAAACAATGAAACAGCAATGCCTGAAGAGAACGGCCGAAATCTGGCAATGATGGCGCCGGCTACGGAAATGCCAATGAAAATAACGCCCAGAGCGGGTAATATGCCACTTAGCAGTGTTTCGAGCCACCCGGCAAGAAGGGCCACCGGAACAGTTAAGCCGGCGTCGGTAGAAATAGGAACCATAAATAAGAAAATCCCGATCAACGAAGGGATAATAAACTTAAGGGCGTGGGACGCCCGATTGGATGGGGTGGAACTCATTTTCTTCACCTCGATATTCATACAATTTTATGTATAATTACTACAAACATTGTACTAAATTAACACGAAAGCCGCCATTTGCAAAGAATATTTTTACCCTTCATCTGGAAAGGAGAAACGAATAGGCTATGCCGCAATACATTTTTGATATTGAAGCCGTTTATTTAAAAGAACCAGAGGATGAGCTCCGGACACATATAGCGGAGGTGAAAACTGAAGTCATCCACCGGGAACACGGCGATATACTATTTGAAGCCCTCATACCGGTTGCTTATCATGCTTACGGAGTTTATCCTGACGTAAAAGCAGTGGCCTCCCAGATTTCCCGCCCGGCGGTACAGCGTGAGGTGCTCTTCCGTGTGAAACGATATGTTAAAAAGCTGCGCCCGTTTTTATAAGCTACACAGAGCAGGCAGAGGCTCAGCGCAGAATATGAAGAATCTCCCCAAGTGACGCTAGTTCATGGTCAGCCCGGAAGTCGTGTGCCGGGATGCTGCCGTCATGGTTGATCCAGGCGCTGCTGATGCCGGCGTTTTTGGCCCCGGAAATATCGGTGTTCATATTGTCTCCGATCATTAATGTATTCTCGGGATCGCTGCCGGCAAGCCGGAGCGCATGAGTAAATATGGAAGGGTCGGGCTTTCCAACTCCGAATTCGCCGCTGATAATAATATGATCAAAAAAAGGCACCAGGGCTGGAGTCAGGGAGAGCTTCAGCCGCTGCAGGCTCGGGGAGCCGTTAGTAAGCATAAGCAGCTGATACTGGTCCTTTAGCGTGTGGAGTACTTCAAAAGTATCGGAGTAGACGTAGGGAAGATGCCGCCGGTGCATAATAAAACGATTTTTCAGCCATTCCCCTGTCTCCGGCTGATGAATACCGTGGGCCGAAAGCGCCCTTGTCCAGGTCTCCTTCTGGTAAGAGGAAATAAGCCGGCTCATTTCTTGAAAGCGCCGGTGCTCGATATCGTCAAAATGTCCCCAGAGACCTTCGAATGCGTTAATACCGATGGTTTTAGTGAAGTCATACACAGAGAGATTCTTGTAGAGTTCGGGTGCTGTCTGCTTCACAGTTTCCACGAGCAGCGGCGCTTTTACCCCGGTGCGTATCTCAGCGTCGAAGGCTGTAGCACGCAGGGCCTCGGAGATGCTTTTTTTGTCCCAAAGCAGGGTGTCGTCTAAATCAAAGATAAGTGTCTTCATAAAAATTCCCCCGTGAAAGTAAAAAGTATGTATAAATCATAGCACAGCGATTATTGTTTAAGAAAAAGAAATATGCCGCGCCGTACTGAAAAGCAAATAATTCAGTTTAGGGACTGTCAAGTGAAAAGAATTAGTGTACAATGTAGTTGTGTGAGAACGCTTCATAAGAAACGCCGCTCTAAAGGTGCCTTGAAACGGGAATCAGGTGAATTTTCGGCCTCCTGCAGCGAGGAACATACATATTTTACGTATACTTGACTGTGTACGGTTTTGAGCAACTGCTTTAAGCATGTTAAAATATGTCTGATTTATGAAAAGACATGTTCTCGAAGAATTGGTTGAGTCGAAGAAGGGAAGTGATGGTGGAAACTCCATTCCAATGGTTCACTTTCATAGATAATACACGACTAATATGATAGTTTGGAAAACTTATTGATCACATAAGCTGGGGGTATCACTCGATGAGTAAGCATCAATCCAGGGCTGAAGAAGCCTGGCAGGAATTTTATGGTCCCAATCTGGGTTATATGTGGGAGCAATACGACCTATATAAAGAAAATCCGGAAGACGTAGATCCGGATATCAAAAGCTGGTTTGACCAGTATGGCCCGCCCTCTTCAAACGGGGAAGCAGCAGTCAGTTATGCTCCTGCTGTGGACGAAAAAGACCAGGCAGTCGGTGCCGGACTTAACATGGAAAAAATCGCGCATGCCGTCAAGCTTGCTGAAAACATTCGTATTCATGGCCATCTGTCTGCGGATATTAACCCGCTGCAGGAACCAAACGGAGAAACATCGTTTTTACGAATTGAAGAGTACGGATTAAGCGAAGAGGATCTTCGCACGATTCCGAAGGAAATTCTCTGCCCGGACGCACCGGCATCAGTGGCTGACGGACTTGAAGCAATTGAGCATTTAAAACAGATGTACACTAAAACCATCGCGTTTGAATTCGACCACGTACACGATGTGGAAGAACATCGCTGGCTTAACCGCAAAGTGGAGTCCGGCGAAATTTACAGTGCTGTCTCGGACGATAAGCGCAAAGCACTGCTGAAAAGCCTTACAGAAGTAGAAGCGTTTGAACAGTTTCTGCAGAAAACATTCGTCGGGCAAAAACGTTTTTCTATAGAAGGGATCGACATCCTCGCTCCTATTATGGAAGAGCTCACACACAGCGCGATGCAGGACGGCGCAAGAAATATTATGATCGGCATGGCCCACCGGGGACGGTTAAGCGTTCTCGCTAAGGTTATCGGCAAGCCATATGATTTAATTTTTTCCGAGTTTCAGCATTCTCCGAATAAAGATCTCGTGCCTTCTGAAGGGTCGGTCGGGATTAACTACGGCTGGACCGGGGACGTTAAGTACCACCTGGGTGCGGATAAAAACATTAACCAGGAATCCTTTGAGTCCCGTATTTCCCTGGCAAACAATCCAAGCCACCTGGAATATGTAAACCCGGTTGTGGAGGGCTATACACGGGCGGCGCAGGATGATGTCAGCGAACCGGGATTCCCACAGCAGGACGGTTCTAAAGCCATGGCTATTTTGGTGCACGGGGACGCAGCTTTCCCCGGTGAAGGTGTTGTAACGGAAACCTTAAACATGAGCCGGCTGAAAGGGTACCAGACGGGTGGAACTGTGCATGTCATTGCCAATAACCAACTCGGTTTTACGACAGATACGCATGATGCACGAAGCACTACCTATTCGAGTGATCCGGCTAAAGGGTATGAAATCCCGGTTATCCATGTGAATGCGGATGAACCGGAGGCATGTCTCGCAGCTGTGCAGCTTGCTTACGAATACAGAAACAAATTTAACAAAGACTTCCTGATTGACTTGATTGGCTACCGCCGTTACGGCCATAACGAAACGGACGAACCAGCGGCGACCCAGCCTTACTTATACGGATTGATCCGGGAGCATCCGACCGTGCGTGAGCATTATGCGAACTATCTGGACGAAATCGGATTCTGGAGTAAATCCGAAACAGATCAGCTGAAAGAAGATACGATGAATCACCTGCGGGACCAATACAATAAAGTAGCAGAAGATAAAGAAACAGAAACTGAGATCGGGCCAGTGCCGGAAGAAGTGGAGAAACGCCTTCCAAAAGTAGAAACCGGCTATGATTTAAACGAGCTCAAAGAAATTAACCAGGAGCTTATTACCTGGCCGGAAAACTTTAACGTATTCCCGAAATTAAGAAAAATCCTTGAGCGCCGCGGTCCGGCAATGGAAGAAGACGGCAAAGTGGATTGGGGCCACGCTGAGGCATTAGCTTTTGCGACAATCCTGGCTGATGGGACGCCGGTGCGCTTGACGGGCCAGGATTCCCAGCGTGGTACATTCGCACAGAGACACCTGGTGCTGCATGACCATAAAAATGGCGACATTTATTCTCCGATGCATACATTCTCGAAAGCGAACGCGGCTTTTGCACTCTATAACAGCCCGCTTTCTGAAAACGGCATTGTCGGATTTGAATACGGCTATAACGTGCAGGCTCCTGAAACATTGACATTATGGGAAGCCCAGTTTGGTGATTTCGGCAACGCTGCCCAGGTAATATTCGATCAGTTTGTATCTGCAGGCCGGGCCAAGTGGGGACAAAAATCAGGTATGGTCTTTCTGCTCCCCCACGGCTATGAGGGACAGGGACCGGAACACTCGAGCGCCCGGCTTGAACGCTTCCTGACGCTCTCGGCAGAAAACAACTGGAATGTTGCTTATCTGTCAAGTTCAGCCCAGTATTTTCACCTGCTTCGGCGCCAGGCGGAATTTCTCGGAAAAGACGAGATGCGTCCCCTTGTGCTTATGACGCCAAAGAGTCTTTTGCGTAATCAGACCGTAGCAAGTGAACCCGAAGCTTTCGGAGAAGGTTCTTTCCAGTCTGTAGTAGAGGATCCATTGACTGGAAAAGATAAAAAGAAAGTTAAACGTCTGCTTGTAGGCACCGGAAAGATGACAATTGATCTGCATGAAGCACTGGCTGAAGGCGAAGTGCCGAGTGATATTCATATCGTCCGCGTCGAAGAGCTCTACCCGTTCCCGGAAGAAGAAATTCGAGATATTTTAACAGCTTATCCAAACGTAAAATCGATTCAATGGGTCCAGGAGGAGCCGAAGAACATGGGCGCATGGTCTTATATGTACCCGCTTCTGCATAATCTGGCTCCAAAAGGGACAACGGTGGACTATATTGGACGCCGCAGAAGGTCAAGTCCGGCAGAGGGCGATCCCACGATTCATAAAAAAGAGCAAAATCGCATTATTCAGGAAGCCCTAAAAGGAAACGAATAAGGAGGACGCAGTCATGGCAGAGATCAAAGTACCAGAACTAGGTGAATCCGTTACAGAGGGAACAATTGCAGAATGGTTAAAAAAGCCAGGCGATAAAGTCGAACAAGGAGAAAACATTGCTGAACTCGAAACCGATAAAGTAAATGTGGAAATCCCATCGGAAAAATCTGGTGTCCTCCAGGAGTTGCTGAAAGAAGAAGGCGACAACGTGGAAGTCGGCGAAGTAATTGCTGTAGTGGATGAAAACGGCGAAGCGGGCGGCGGAAGCTCAGAAGAAAAAAGTTCGGAAGAAGCGGCCCCTGAAAAAGAAAGCGAAGCGAAACAGGAAGAAAAACAGGAAGATTCCAAAGAACCGGCAGCATCTGAACCTGAACAAGGAACAAAAGAGGAAGCGAAAGAAGAATCTCCGGCTGACCGTCCGGTTGCTTCCCCATCAGTGCGCAAATACGCGCGCGAACAAGGCATTGACCTGAACGAAGTGGCCGAAAGTGATCCAAAGGGACGTGTCCGTAAAGAAGATGTGGATAAGGAAGTAAAAGGCAGCAGCAAAAAAGAGGAAAAACAGCCTGAAAAACCTGCGGCTAAAAGTGAAAAGGATGAGTTCGAAGGCAAGCCGGTCGAGCGTATTAGAATGTCCCGCCGCCGCCAGACAATTGCAAGCCGCCTGAAGGAAGTCCAGCAGGAAACGGCGATGCTGACTACATTTAACGAAGTGGACATGTCAGCAATTATGGACCTGAGAAAGCGCCGGAAGGATACGTTCCAGGAGCAGCACGACGTGCGCCTCGGATTTATGTCTTTCTTCACGAAGGGTGTTATTGCTGCACTGAAAAAATACCCGCTATTAAATGCAGAAATTCAGGCAACAGAAGTAATTAAAAAACAATTTTATGATATCGGTATGGCTGTTTCCACTGATGATGGCCTCGTGGTGCCTGTCGTCCGGGACGCCGATCGCAAAACATTTGCCGAAATCGAACAGGAGATTATGGACCTGTCCTTAAAAGCCCGGGACAATAAATTAACCTTGAAAGATCTCCAGGGCGGTACATTTACGATTACGAACGGCGGCGTGTTTGGTTCCCTGCTGTCGACTCCAATCCTGAACGCTCCCCAGGTTGGCATACTCGGAATGCACACTATTCAGTGGCGCCCGGTAGCCATTGACCAGGATACGATGGAGAATCGCCCAATGATGTATACAGCCCTCTCATACGACCACCGTATCGTAGATGGAAAAGAAGCAGTGAGTTTTCTCGTAACGCTTAAGCAGCTGCTTGAAGATCCGGAAAACCTTCTCCTTGAAGGCTAATATCCGAGGAAAAAAAGCCCGCTGATCGCGGGCTTTTTTCTATGGAAATAAGTAACAGGTGGATGATGAATGTGCGAAACCATGGGAGTAAAAACCCACATTTTTTTGATAATTTGCGATAAAACCTGATTTTCAGCTATTTCTTCGTAAAATTAGAGGTGAAGTAAAAATAAATGGTTTTTTCTTTAAATAACGCTTGCGTACATCTTGTACCTATTGATATAATCGCTTTGTGATCGTTAAGAGAACGCGATATATCAAGGAGGGATAGTATGAGCAATATTAAAATGGACCGAAAAACAGCTGCGCGTATTAGAAGAGATGGAGGCGTAGTTACGCTGGACCCATTTTATTTTTGGAATCAGAAAAAAGACAAAGGCCCAGTTGATACGGTAGTACAGGTAGGAAGCCCTGCTGAAACTGCTACATATACGCTTTACCAATTTGAAGATATCTCTGTGTACGTACATGAACGCCTACAGTTGAAAAAAGAATTGCGCCTATTCCTCCATGGATTCGGTCCGTTCGAACATCTTAATTGTGCAGGCGTGAAGCGATTCAGCAAACCTCAAAAAACAGCAAACGCTGTTTCCTAATATTATCAAAAAACGCCCTGCAGCCAGGGCGTTTTTATTAATCATTTTTTTAATTTCACATACCAAGTTAAACAAAAAAATAAAAATCTGATATAATAAAACCAAACATATGATCCGGTTTTTAATCCGGTAGAGGAGAATGTTCATGAGCCTACAATTTTACCTTGGGCGTTCCGGAACGGGGAAGTCCACCGCCATATATCATGAAATTAACGAAATGATTACCAGTGACCCCAACGGGCCGCCGGTAATCGTTATTACCCCTGACCAAATGACATTTCAAGTGGAACAGCAGCTAGTCCACTTGTCGGAAAAAGGAATGACGCGAGCCCAGGTCTACAGTTTTCCCAGGCTGGCATGGAAAATTTTTCAGGAAACAGGCGGAGCAGCAAAAACAGCTCTCCAGAAAACAGGCAAGCAGATGCTGATTCGAAAGGTTATCAGTGAGCAGCGTAAGCATTTTCGACTGTACGAAACCTCAAGTTATACGGACGGGTTCATTGACCAGGTGGATGACGTGATCACGGAATGGAAAACCCATAACGTGTCGAAAGCGGCTATGCACGGTATGGTGGAAGAATTGGAAAATAGCGGGGCAACCGGGGCTGATCGTATTTTAACAGCAAAGCTTCAGGATCTTCTGTTGATTTGGGAGGAGATGGATAAAGTCATCGGCGACCGGTACATTGGCAGCGAAGAGCAGCTGTTCTGGCTGACCGAAAAGGTGTCTGCATCTGAGTATATCGCAGATGCCGTCATATATATTGACGGCTTTCACCGGTTCACGCCGCAGGAACTGGCAGTGGTCGAGCAGCTGCTCCAGTATTCACAAGGCGTCCGGGTGGCGTTGACGCTCGATGATTTGACAAATAAGGAAGAGGCTCCTCCCGCCCCGGATATGTTCAGGCAGACAGCAAAAACGTATTATCAGCTAAGCGCCCTGGCAGAAGAACATGCAGTGCCGGTGAACAAGCCATACTGGTTCAACGACAGCGCATCAACTAAAAACGAAGCACTACAGCATTTAGAAAGATTTATGGAAAACCGTTCTTATAAAACACTTAGTGCTGGCGAAGCTATTACAGTTAAAAATGCGGTCAACCGCCGGACCGAAGTAGAAGAATGTGCCCGGGATATCGCAGCGCTCGTCCGGGACGACGGCTACAGGTATGAAGACATTGCAGTGGTCGCCAGAAATCCCAGGGATTACAATCACATCATTGAAACTGTATTTCATGATTATCGTATTCCTGTGTTCGTGGATGAAACACGGCCCGTATTAAACCACCCGGTGGTAGAATTTATTCGTTCGGCGCTTGAAACAATTGCAGAACGCTGGAGATATGAGTCGGTGTTTCGCACATTTAAAACAGATATGCTCTTTGACGTGCAGGAGTCCTGGGCAGAAGCGAGAAAACAGGTAGACTTTCTGGAAAACTATGTGCTCGCACGAAATATCAAAGAAAAAGACTGGAAAAGCGAAGAACGGTGGGTGTACCGGTACCATGCCACAAATGTGGAGGACGAGTGGGAGCATAAAGACAACTACGAAATCGAGCAGGATATTCATCACACGCGGATGCGGTTAAGCGCTCCGTTGTTCTCGTTGCAGGCCCGCTTGAAACAAGCGGACACCGTACGAGGGAAAGCGGGGGCGCTATTTACATTTTTGGAGGAGCTGCGGATTCCGGAAAAGCTTGAAACGATGCGTGATGACTGCCTCCGGCATAATCGCCTGGAAATGGCGAGAGAGCACGAACAGATCTGGGACATGATGGTGGAACTGCTTGAGCAGATGGTAGAAGTTGCTGGTAATGACAAAGCAGGGATGCAGACGTTTCAACAGATGATGGAAGCGGGCCTTACAAAAGCTACATTTTCGATTGTTCCGCCTTCCCTCGATCAGGTAACGGCAGCTGATATGGAACGTTCACGCCTGCTCGGTATTAAAGTGGTATACTTGCTTGGCGTGAATGAAGGCATACTTCCGGCCGCACTCGAAGAGAGCAGCATGCTGCAGGAGGCAGACCGTGCCTGGCTGGAGCAGCGCGGAATCGAGCTTGAAGAAAGCGGTGAGGCAAAGCTCTTGAATGAAAATTTTCTCATTTACCGTACGATGAGCATGCCATCGGACAAGCTGATTGTCAGCTATCCGATGGCAGATGAAGAAGGGAAGCGGCTGCAGCCTTCGATCGTGATCCAGCAGCTGCTGGATATGTTCCCGGACCAGGCGCCAATCCTGGTTCAAAATGAACCAAGCGTTTACCCGAAAGACCAGCAGCTGCATTTTGTGAATGCTTCCATGAAAACAATGAGTTTTTTAATTGGGGAACTCGAACGCTGTAAACAGGGCGAGGAAGTGGCAGGCCTCTGGTGGAGCGTCTATAATGTTTTTGTTAAACACAACCGTCTTGAAAAACTGACTAAGAGCCTGTTTTACCGCAATGAAGCCGTGGACCTTTCCAGGGAAACGACCCGGGAATTGTACGGCCGAAAAATGAAAACAAGCGTGTCGCGAATGGAACAGTATGAAGCCTGTGCTTTCCGGCAGTTTGCTTCATACGGATTAAAACTCAAGGAAAGACAGTTGTACAAGCTTGAAGCACCGGATATCGGGCAGCTGTTCCATGCGGCTTTAAAAGACGTGACAAAAGCAGTGTACCGGGACGGCCGGACATGGGAGGAGCTTTCCGAGCAAAATGCCCGTGACTATGCAGAAGAAGCTGTGCATGAATTGGCTCCGGCGATTCAGCGGCAGATTCTTTTAAGCAATTCCAGACACCAGTATTTACTGAAAAAGCTTGAAGAGACCGTGCAGCGGGCTTCGATGGTTTTGAGCCAGCAGGCCAAATCAAGCCGTTTTTCTCCTATTGGGCTTGAAGTAGGCTTTGGACCGAGCGAAGAAATTCCGCCGCTTCTATTTGAACTGGCTGATGGCACACAGATGGAAGTGGCAGGGAGAATTGACCGCGTTGATCAGGCTGTATCGGACAGTGGAGTGCTGCTGCGGGTGATTGATTACAAATCCAGTGAAAAAGATCTGCGTCCGGAAGAAGTATTTTTCGGGCTGGCGCTGCAGATGCTTGTATATTTGGACGTGGTGCTGTCGTTTTCGGAAGAGTGGCTCGGAACGAAAGCAGACCCTGCGGGGGTGCTATATTTTAACGTCCATAACCCGATTATTCAGGCGGGAAGATCCTGGTCACCGGAAGATATTGAACAGGAAATGATGAAGCAGTTCCGGATGAAAGGGATTCTTCCTGATGATCCCGGCATTGCTAAAATGATGGATGAGCGGCTTGAAGCGGGAACCGATTCATTTATCGTTCCAGCACGTCTGACTAAAGGCGGAGAATTTAATAAACAATCGCCAGTAGTTTCAAAAGAGCAATTTGAACGCCTTCGCGGGCATATCCGCGAAAAAATCCGTGCTATCGGCGAACAACTGAGCTCCGGCGATACGAGTATTAAACCTTTTCAAATGAAGCAAAAAAAAGCATGTGACTACTGTGAATTTCATTCTGTATGCCAGTTTGACCGCGGGTTCCCGGGCAACGAGTTCCGGAGCTTTCGAAGCGGTGGCATGAAATGGGAGACGCTGTTCCAGGAGGAGGAAAACGATGAGTCTGAGGACCATTCCTGAAAAACCGACAGATGCCCGTTGGACGGACAGCCAGTGGGAAGCAATTCAGGCAGAAGGAGCAAATATTTTAGTTTCGGCTGCAGCGGGGAGCGGGAAAACCGCTGTGCTGGTTGAACGGGTGATTCGAAAAATTACACAGGCAGAAAACCCGGTAGACGTAGACCGTCTGTTGATCGTAACATTCACTAATGCAGCCGCTGCAGAAATGAAGACAAGAGTAGGCAAAGCGCTCGAGGAACAATTGAAAGCAGAGCCTGCCAATCTGCATATCCGCAGGCAGCTGGCGCTTTTGAACCGGGCGTCCATCTCCACCCTGCACTCGTTCTGTATGAACGTCATCCGCACGTATTATTATCTGGTGGATGTGGATCCCCAATTTCGGATTATGGACCAGAATGAGGGGGCGATGATTCAGGAGGAACTGCTTGAGGAACTGCTTGAGGAAAATTATGCCGGCGAGGATAACGATGATTTTGTCCTGCTTGCTGACCGGCTGAATAAAGATCGGAGCGACGACTCGCTGCGCGAAGCAGTGCTCCGGCTGTTCCAGTATTCCCGGGCTCATGCAGACCCGTCGGGATGGCTTCGGGAAGTGGCCGATCAATACCGGACAGACGGAAGCAGGTCGGTTGAAAAACTGCCATGGGGCCATGAAATGATACAGCAGGCAAAGACCTCGCTGGCCGGGGCGGCCCGCAAATACGAAAATGCAATTGCAGCTGCAGAGCAGCCGGACGGGCCAAAAGCAAACCTCGCTCTCCTGCAGAATGAGCTTGAAACGTGCCGGAAGGCTCTTGAAGCCCAGACGTGGAAGGATCTGCAGCAGACGCTGGCTGCATTCACCTTTAAACGCCTGGCGGGAAAAAAGGAAGAAGAGGTGGCTCCTGAACGAAGGGAACAGGTAAAAAACGGCCGGGACGGAGCCAAAAAAGTGATTCAAAAACTGCAGGAGGAAATGGTAGCCGAAAACCCGGAAGACGCGTTGAGTGATATTGCTTCTCTCCATCCCTCGGTCCGGGAGCTGTGCCGGCTGGTGCAGGTGTTTAGTGAAAGGTACTACCAGATAAAAAAGGAACGGGCGATGATGGACTTTTCCGATCTGGAACATACATGCCTGCAGATTCTGGCTTTTGAAGAAGCTTCGGAGCATTATCGCAGTTTTTTCCAGGAAGTACTCGTGGACGAGTACCAGGATACAAACTTCGTGCAGGAAAGCATCGTCAATCAGCTTGCTTCTGGTAATAATTTGTTTATGGTCGGGGATGTTAAGCAGAGCATTTACCGTTTCCGGCTGGCAGAGCCGGACCTGTTTTTAGAAAAATACCAGCGGTACGGAGAAAGCGATGACGGTGAACGGATCATGCTTGATAAAAACTTCCGCAGCCGCCGCCAGGTGCTTGATGCTGTCAATTACTTATTCCGCCAACTGATGGATAACGATCTCGGCGGGATTGCCTACGACGGACAGGCAGAATTAAAATGGGGCAACGATCAGTACCCGGACATAGGAAATATTGAAACTGAGGTAGCTGTTATAGATCAGGAAAATGTCGCAGACCAGGGTCCGCAGGCGGCAGAGCTGACTAATGCCCGGGCAGAGGCCAGGTGGATTGCCCAGGCGATCAGTCTTTCAATGCAGAATGGCTGGGTGACGGACCAGGAAACAGGGGAAAAACGCCGGCCGGTGTACCGGGACCACGTGATCTTAATGCGGTCGATGCCCTGGGTAAACGAAATGATGGAAGAGATGCAGGCGTATGGCATCCCTGTGTACGCGGAAGTGTCCGGAGGATATTTTCAGGCAGTTGAAATTCAAATTATGATTTCCCTGCTTCAGATTATTGATAACCCACTGCAGGATATTCCGCTCGCCGCTGTGCTCCGGTCGCCGATCATCGGCTGGGATGAAGAAATGCTAGCCCAGGTACGACTTGAGGACAAAAGTGCTTCTTTTTATCAGTGTGTAGAGCTGGCAGCTGCTGGTTCCTCCAGCATGCAGGCCCGGGCCCAGGCTTTTTTGGAGCAGCTTGAAGGCTGGCGCAGCCGCTCCAAATACGAACCACTGTCAGAATTCATTTGGGCACTGCTCGAAGAAACCGGCTATTTGGATTTCTGCTCCGGTCTGCATGGAGGTAAGCAGCGACGGGCAAATCTGCTTGCCCTGTATGATCGTGCCCGGGTGTATGAATCGACATCTTTTCGTGGTGTCTTCCGCTTCCTCCGCTTTATTGAAGGCATGAAGAACCGAAAAGAAGACCTGGGCACAGCGCGAGCGCTTGGGGAACAGGAAGATGTCGTACGATTTATGAGCATCCACAAAAGCAAAGGCCTGGAGTTTCCCATTGTTTATGCTGCCGGTCTGCAAAAAAGCTTTAACGTGCAGGATCAACGGCAGCCGCTGCTCTTTCATAAAGAGCTTGGCATCGGTATGAAATACGTAGATCCAACACAACGCATCAGTTGGCCGACTCTTCCGCATGCGGCGATTAAGCACCGAATGAAAACAGAAAGCCTTGCCGAAGAACTGCGTGTGCTCTATGTAGCGTTCACAAGAGCGGAAGAAAAATTAGTCCTCGTAAGCTCGATGCAGCGAGTGGAGAAGAAATTCGAAGAATGGGAGCAGAAAAGCGCCCAGGCGGGGAACACTCTTGAACTGCATGACCGTCTGGAGGCACAGCATGCATTTGACTGGCTGATGCCTGTGCTGTTGCAGCACGCCGATGTAGACCCATTAGAGCAGCAGACAAGCAGAAACCTGAGGGATAATTCCACCTGGAGGGTCCATATTGTGCCGGCATCCACCCTGCAGATTGGTTCAGTGCAGGAAGATACGGAGACAGCCGGCTGGCTTCAGGCGGTTAAGGATAAAGAAGAGGTACCTGCAGGCGAGGAGTGGAGCAAAGAAGTCCGGCGCCGTATGTATTGGCGTTATAAATATGAGGCAGACACGAGGCACGCAGCCAAAATTTCAGTAAGCGAATGGAAGCGGCGCTCGGAGGATCCTCAGGCGGAGCAGCGACACGCGACTACGTTCACATCAACTTATGCAAGAAGACCATCATTTATGATGGAAGAAGCGGTGAGTCCGGCAGAAAAAGGAACCGTTCTTCATATTGTTATGGAACAGCTGGCTTTTACTGGAGCCCCTGATGAAGAACGGGTTCAGCGGCTGCTGCGGAGGCTGGTGGATGAAGAATATATAACGTCTGCGCAGGCAGAAAGCGTTGATACTGCTGCGGTCATCGCCTTTTTTGACACTGATTTGGGCCGGCGTGTCCTGGCGGCAGAAAAAGTGCAGAAAGAAGTTCCTATTACAGCTGGAGTAACCGAGGCAGGGCTTGAAAACCGGCAGCTTCTCCAGGGAGTGGCAGACCTCGTGATCCAGGAAGCGGATGGCCGTTGGGTACTTATTGATTATAAAACGGACCGGGTACAATCCCGATTTCCAGGAAACCCGCTGCAGCAGCAGGAATTTTTGCGGGAACGCTACCAGACTCAGCTTGATTTATACCGCTCGTCGCTGGAGAGCATATGGAAGACGGCTATATCAGAAGCTTATATTTTCGCCTTCGACGGCATGCAGGCCATTTCCATGAACGGCCAATGAAAGAAAGGAAAGGAGGCAGGAGTTTATGCGCTTACTGCACACCGCCGACTGGCATTTAGGACGGACGCTAGAGGGGCGTTCGAGACTTGAAGAACAGCAGCGTATCCTTGAGGAAATGATTCAGATTATTGAAGAAGAAAAGATCGATGCGGTCCTGATGGCAGGGGACGTGTTTGACTCTGTCAACCCGCCTGCCGCTGCAGAAGAAATGTTTTATGAAGCGATGGCCAGAATGAGTGATAACGGACGGGTGCCGGTTATAGTCATTGCCGGCAATCATGATCATCCGGAACGCTTGGCAGCGTCACGGACACTGCTTCGGAAACACGGTATTCATTTGCGTGGTTATCCTGGTATCGAACCGGTGGTAGTCCCGCTCTCAGAAGAACGGCTGTACGTGCAGACGCTTCCATACCCGTCGGAATCAAGATTGAAGCAGGCATTTATGGAGGAAGCAACAGAAATAGATCTACGGGACGCCTACAATCAAAAAGTCCGGGAAATTTTTCAGCGGCTTGCATCCTCCCGGCGTCCGGAGGATATTCTTATAGGCATGAGCCACCTATTTATTGCCGGCAGCGACTCTACTGATTCAGAGCGTCCGATCGAAGTAGGGGGAGCTTACACTGTCACTGCTGACAGCCTTCCCGAGCACGCAGTCTATACGGCTCTTGGCCACATGCACCGGCCTCAGGATGTTAGGGGAGCAGCAGGGCCGGCAAGGTACTCAGGCTCCCCGCTTGCTTACAGCTTTTCCGAAGCAGGCCAGCAGAAGTCGGTAACAATTATAGATACAAATGATAGCCAAAGTGAAGCGCAGATTTCTACTATTCCTTTAACAGCAGGCAAACCGCTCAGTATATGGAAGGCAAAGAACGGGCTCGCGGAGCTGCAGCAGTGGGTGGAGGAACAGCGGGACTGGAACGCCTGGGTGGAGGTGGATGTATATGTGGAAAATCAGCTCTCCATTGAAGATATCCATGCCCTGAGAACGAAGCATACTGGACTGCTGACGATCCGCCCGGTCTATTCCCGCCAGGAGCTTGAACCGGTGGAAAGCAAAAAACATATCCCCATCGATCAGCTGTTTGAACGCTTTTATGAAAAACAGTCCGGTGGGGCGGTGCCTGACCCGTCAGTGACAAATCTTTTTTTAGAACTTATTCAGCAAGAGGACGGATAAAATGAAACCATTACAACTGCAGATTCAAGGCTTGCATAGTTTTCGCCAAAAACAGACCGTAGATTTTAAAACGCTTTGCGAAAATGGAGTGTTCGGCATCTTTGGGCCGACTGGCAGCGGAAAATCATCACTGTTGGACGCAATGACGCTAGCGTTATATGGAAATGTCGAGCGGGCTTCGAAAACCGAAGGGATCATGAACCAGTCGGAGAACGAACTGCGGGTTTCCTTTATGTTCTCGCTTGGGCCGTCAGTGTATCATATCGAGCGCCATTATAAACGTACCGGGGAAGCGACAATGGCTGGAAAGCTGTGCCGATTAACCGATCAAACAGAGGAGCCGGTAGTGCTCGCGGAAAAAACAAAAGCGGTCAATCAAAAAATTGAAGAGCTTCTCGGGCTGACCCTCGATGATTTCACGCGTGCTGTGGTGCTCCCCCAGGGGAAATTTGCTGAATTTCTTCATTTAGGGGGCAGCGATCGCAGCAAAATGCTTGAACGGCTGTTTCATCTGGAGAAATACGGCAATCAGCTGATCGCTTCTGTGAAATCCCGGAAAACAACTGCCGAGCAGGGCGTACATAATATTGAAGCAGAACAGCAGGGACTCGGACCTGCTTCGAATGAAGATTTAAAGAAAGCTCAAGAAGAACACGCCCGCTGGACGAAGCTTGTCGAACAGCAGCAAAAGCAGGTGGAAAAGTATAGGAAACGGTACGAAGAAGTTAAACAGAAGTATCAGTGGACAGAAGAGCTTGAACACCTGAAGTCATCCATACAAGAATGGGAAGCGTCGAGGCCGGAGATAGAAAAAAAGCGGCTCACGTTAAAAGAAAATGAAATGTATGAAGCGCTTTATCCGTATGCTGACCGGCTTCAAAAAGCGGCACAGGAGCACAGGGAGCAGGAGCAGGACTTAAAAGAAAAACAAAAAGCACACGAAAAGGCGAAAAACAAAAAGCAGGAAGCAGAAGGTAATGCTGCTGAAAATAAAAAACGATGGGAGGAGGAAGAACGGCTGGTGCGGGAGTGGCAGCGCCGCTACGAACAAATTGAGACGCTGGAAGAGGAATATCAGCGCCTTAGTGAACTTGAAAAGGAAAAGCTTTTGGAGATGGAAAAGCAGCGCCGGCTGTATGAGGAAGCTTCCGGTCAGGTTATTCATTTGCAAAAGGAAGAACAAAAAGCACAGAAGCTGCTCGAAAAGCTTAAGCAGGACTTTGCCGCATCTGAAAAAAAAGAAGAGCATCTTCCAGATATGGATGAAGCCTCGTCACAAAAGCAGTGGCTTGATGCTCTTAATCAGCAGCTGAGTGAACAGATGACGCAGGACACAGCCGCTAAAGAAAAACTGAATGATGTTGCCAAAGAAACAAGGAATGCAGATAAAGAAGAGGAAACGCTTCAGACACGTTCTAGAGAATTAGCGCAGAATATCTATTACTGGTATGACCGGGCAGCCACGCACATTCGTGGCGTTGAGCAGGAATTAAAATATGTCGAAAAAAAGCAGCGAGCCGAACAAAAACGGCAGCTCCGAATCCTGGCAGAAGAGCTCCAACAGGGGGAAGCATGTCCGCTATGCGGCTCCACAGAGCATCCATCGCCGGCTGCAGATCCGCATGAAGAAGTGGAAGAGCACGTACAGGAAGAAATGGAAGCACTCCGCCAATGGAAAACAGCGTGGGAAAATACAAAAGTTAGTTTGCAGCATGTGGTTTCCACACTTTCCTCCGGGAAAGAACAAATAGAAGAAACCTCCCCGGAAGAAATAGAGGAAGGTATTGTGTTTACCCGGTGGGAAGCGGAATTAGCCACGATAGACCGGTTAAAAGAGCAAACCCAGGAATTGAATCGCTCCTGGGAGGAGTGGAGACGTCGGAAAGACCGTCTTGCCATGAAAATCGACCAGCAAAAAGCACATGCCGAGGAGCAGAAAAGAAAGCTCGAGCGTCTGCAGAACCAATGGCAGAAACAAAAGCACCAGTGGGAACAATCCTTCGCTCCCCTTCGCCTGGATCAATTTGAGGAAGAGTATAAACAGGCAAAAGAGCGAAAAGAAATAATAAAAAGTATCCAACAGCGTATTGAAAAGGGCCAGAATTATCTTGAAAAAAAACGTGCTGATCTCGCTGCCCGTGAGCGTCAATTCTACGAGGTAAAAAGTGTGGAAGCGGTAGCAGTATCCGAGTGGAAGCAGGCTGCAAAAACCAGAGAAGAAGCAGAAAGCAAGTTAAATGTGCAGCTCGAAGGACGCACCAGGCAAGAGTGGAAAGAAGCAGTCGACGAGCGGGCAAAGAAGCTTGAAACAGAAAAGGAAGCCCTGCAGAGGCAGGAGCGGGAAGCTGAAAAGGAGTTGGAACGCACTCGCACTTCGAGTAGAGAAAGTGAAGAATCCCTGCAAAAATGCGCAGCCAAATGGAAAGAGGCAGAAACCGAATGGCTTCGTCAAAAACAGCAGAAAGACTCAACCGCCGGCCCGGAAGAAGTGCTTGCCTATTCGCTCTCGGAAAAGCAGAAAACGAATCTTCAGCAGCAGGTGGAGGAATTTGATACCAAACAGAAAGAACTGCAGTATGAACATAGCCGGCTGCAGGGAAAGCTTCAAAATGAACGGGTAACTGAAGACGTATTTAACGAGGGGGAGAAGCAATACAAAGAAGCAGCAAAGGAATGGGACCGGTACAAAGAAACACTCGGAGGCATTAAAGAAAAGCTTGAAGATATTAAACGAAAGGTAGAACGTTATCAGGAACTCGAGCAGAACCGGATCGAAATGCAGGCAGAAAAAGAACGGCTCACAGAGCTTGACCAGATCATGAAAGGAAGAAAATTCGTCGAGTTTCTTGCTGAAGAGCAGCTGGTGCAGGTGACAAGAGAAGCTTCGCAGCGGCTGCATGCATTAACGAGAGGACGCTATGCCATTGAAGTAAACGAACAGAATGCTTTTGTTATTCGGGACGATGCCAATGGAGGGGTCTACCGCCCTGTTTCCACGCTATCCGGAGGCGAAACGTTTCTGACTTCTCTCGCACTGGCTCTCTCCCTCTCCACGTCTATACAGCTGAAGGGTCAGCATCCATTAGAGTTTTTCTTTTTGGACGAAGGCTTTGGGACGCTGGACCAGGACTTGCTCGAGACGGTAATGGAAGCCCTTGAGAATCTGCACGGGGAGTATTTAGCAGTAGGGGTGATCAGCCATGTTCCGGATATGCAGCAGCGTGTGCCGAAACGACTGGTGGTGACTCCGGCAAGTCCGGGTGGTAGCGGTTCTACTATAGAAATGGAGACAGTGTAAGTCCCTGAGGATTCAGGGGCTTTCTAAAGCAAAAGGTAAAATTTCATTTACCGTATTGTAATTACAAATAGTTTTACATAAAAAAATTAAACAAAAAAATACCTGCCAGATGAAACCGGCAGGTAGAAAATGAATATTTTTATTGGTTTTGAGTAGTGTTCTGGTTGTTATTTTGGTTGCTGTTTTGTTCCATGCTATCAATAACATTAGAATGATCTGCTTCAAACACGAGATGCTCACCGTTTTCTATGATAGCATCCTTATTTTGGGTGTCCTTCGTCAGTTGACGGAAAATCCGTTCACGGTGAAACGCGCTTTCGACCGGACGCGGAGTAGCTTCAAACACCCGGAATGGCTGCATTTCCAAATGGGCAGTGCCGTCTTCGCCAAGTGAGTAATTGGCAATGACGCTGTCTCTCGTCCTTGTCCAACCCTGGTCAAATACAAAATTACCGATGGAATGCATGATGAACGTATTATTGTACACTTCTACCGATTGAAGCACGTGAGGATGCGCGCCAATGATGACATCAGCGCCGGCATCTGCGATGGCTTGAGTCATCTGCCGTTGACGCGTGGTAGGTGTGCTGTCGTACTCCTGGCCAAAGTGGATGTTCACGATGACCAGGTCCGCATTCGCATCTGCCCGCTGAACGGCGTCAATGTAAGCACTCGGGTCCTGGCTTGTTAAAATACCAGGGGAGTTTGGTCCAGCCTGTTCCATATTCGCATACGTAATGTCATTCACGCCTAATGTGGCTACGTCCATGCCATTGTGTGTACTTAACGTATAGTTATGGGCTTCATTTGCATTCGCCCCAGCGCCGACTACATCTATGCTGGAGTTTTGAAACGCCTGAAGGGTTTCATTCAATCCTGCATACTGGTAGTCCATCATATGGTTATTGGCCAAATTGACAGCATCAAAGCCTGCATCTTCAAGACCATCAATAGCTCCTGATTTTGAAGAAAGATTAATTATTTTGTCAGCTTCTTCTGTCTGGTCCGGGTTATCCACGATTGGGTTTTCAAAATTTCCAATTGTGTAATCGGCAGCTTCAAGCGTTGGTTTTGCATATTGGAATAGTGATTCGTAACCTTCCTGATTGGCAATTTCTTCTACATGGCGGCCGGTCATCATGTCGCCAACCATAGCAGATGTAAATATAGTGTTTTGTTCCTGCTGGTATTCACTTTCAGCAGCAGATGGCTCTACCACACGGATTAAAGTCATTGCCACAAGGCAGATAATAATGCCGAGAATGGCATGTTTGCCGGCTTTTCGGCGCTGGCGTTTGGTGTAGGCTAAATACTTTTCTTTGAAGTTTAATAATCGCTTGGCCATATGTAAGAACCCCTAAATTAAATAGTATAGCGTGATGATTACAAATGTTGCAGCGGTAAGAACCAGTGTACTTGCCACGGTAGGGACAACGCCCTGGCGCTGCATCGCGTTTGCAATCAATCCCGGAACGATAACCCCGAGACCACGAAACTCGTATATTTCAAAAGGCAGAATAGGGTAAAAGTAGTCAAAGATCAGCTTTAACACAATCCCTGTAGATAACATGGCTGCAAATTTCCGGCGTCCGTAAAGAATCATAATACGGGACAATCCGTGGGCGACAATTAAATACGTCAAGAAACTGATGAGAAAAATCGTTAACAGAAAGACAGGCTGATCAAAAACAATTGCCAAATAGCCGGGCGCAATTAGCCCGGCTGGCATAATTCCTGTCTTTTCTGCGTATATCAAACTGATAATAACTCCTACGACTAATGCGATATAAAGATCTGTACCAAACAATGTTACATGGCCTCCTCGCCGACTTTACTAATGAGTGTTTCCGGGGAATCATAAAGTTTTTCCATAAATTCTTCAGCAGCACCGTGAATGTTTCCAATTCCGAATATAAGCGAATGGGAAGCTTCCCGCTTCACCCGGGCCAAAATGGCATCTGCATCTTCGCCCTCCAGATTGATAACGGAATTAAATGGCAGGTCGCCCTGATCGAAAGCCTGGGTGATCGGACGTACGTTTCCGCCGATAAGAATTAATTTCTCTGCCGGTAAATAAGGCAGAACATACTTTGTAAATTCTTCGGTCCGGTCTACCCGGTCTTCACGACAGTTCATAATAATCACCGGGTTGTCAGTCATGTAGCTTGACGATCGTACGCGTGACCAAATCTCAAGCGTCGACCGGGCGTCATTCGCCGCAAACCCATTCACAAAGTGGGAACGCTCCCGGCTGCCGTCTTCAAGGGTAACAATCCGGAGAGCTCCAGGGTCCGGGTTGGCATTTAGCATACCGGAAAGAGCTGTACGCTTGTCGATGTCAACTGCCCGGGCGACGGCAAGTGCCGCTGCAATATTTTCCGGGAACAGCATGTAATCGAATTTGTCGATAAAGCCGTCCGGGATTTCTTCCGGATTGGCAAGGTATACTTCCGTATTTCTTTTTTCAGCAATTTCACTGAAGTAATGAAAATAAGGGCCGTTGGACAAAATAAGCTTGCCGTTATATGGAATCGTCGAGCTGAATGCTTCTGCTACGTATTTCAGGGTTGGCCCAAGTGTTTCCATATGGTCTTCAAATACGTTCAAAATGACGCTGACGTTTGCCTGGAGGTATTTCTCCTGCAGTACACGCTGGTAATCCGGATTGATAGCCATACACTCGCTGACAAATGCATTGGCTTCAAGGCTCGAAGCATGCTTCAATATTTCCTTTTGCTCACGGATATTCGGGCCTTCGAGTGAACGTTCGATCGGTTTTTCAGTCCGATCCCAGTAAATTCTGCGTGCCTGTGTGCCTGTCGTTTTTCCAACTACTTTGTAATCAGCTTCGCTCAGCATTCCCGTAATTAAACGGGTTACTGTTGATTTGCCGCGAACGCCGTTTACATTGATGCGAAGTGGTATCTGGTCAACTCTCTTCTGGTGTCTGCGAAGTTCAAAAATGCCCACTAACGCAATTGCTATACATGAACCGTACAATAATAACATCGACGCTTTACCTCCTCGGTGCTCTCTAATATTATCTCCCTTTGAATGTCAAATAACACCAACAATATTCCATACCCGCTTACGTCAGGAGTAATCGTCTCATTGCAAGCGTAGAGTGTCTCTTGTGTTAAGAGACACTCCCACAAACAATGCCAATACTAAGACGCTTATCTAAGAAAATAGTTACTGCGTATTTGTATTTTCTTGAGTTTCTGTTTCCGGCGGTGTATTGAGTGCGCTGTTGATTTCAACTTCTTCTGTGGTGGACAGCTCAGCATCCACTTTAAAGAAATACATAAACAGCACTAACGCAAACAAAAAGAGGTAAGGGCCGATTTTCTTTAAGATATTCACATTCACTTCTCCTTTATTGAGTCTGGGCGGAACCTCCGCGGCGCTGGTCAATAATTCCCTGCATTTCTTCGTCGTCGTAATCTTTAATTAATGAGGTGACGTTTCCGAAATAGGAAGGGCCTTTATCAGGGGCGATGAAGTAGCGGTCCCCGTATTTACTGTTGATTTCCTCAATAAGTTCTGCATTTTCCGGCTGGTCCCCGTTTTCAATAGCAAGTGTTGCCTGGCCTTCGACAACATCTACAAAGGAACGGTTAGCAGCGAAAGCTTCTTCATAGCTCTCATCTAGATATTCCATGCGGAAAATAACTTCTGCCATCGCAGTTGGAATGCGCGAGCCTCCTGGAGATCCGATGCCCATAACTGTTTCTTCTTCTGGATCTTGAATAATGGTAGGGGCAATGAAGCTTCTCGGACGCTTTCCAATTTCGATATTGTTTGGCGAAGACGGAGTCTCGTTATAGTTGTTCAACTGATTGTTTAAAAACATGCCCGCAGACGTCTGGCCGCTGCCAAAGAAGTTACCCAGCGTGTTTGTAAGAGCCACCGTGTTACCATCAGCATCCATTACATTTACATGGGTGGTGCTCGAGTGGGTAATCGTATTTTGGCCATCGGAAGAATTATACCCTGTCGCGTTTTCAAGCTCTTCTGTATCCAGACGCTCTTCACGGACGTTTTGTGCTAGATCATCGATGGTACCCTCACTCACATATTCCTCGGTGGTGATTTCGTTAAACTCCGGATCTCCCAAGTTTTCAAGGCGCTGGTAATAAGCTTCCCGGGTGATGGCGCTCATCATATGAATGTAGTCCGCTTCGTTTCCCTGAAGAGCTTCACCAATATTCAGGCGCTCGCCCATGCCGAGCATTTGAATCAGCGTTACCCCGGAAAGAGGAGAAGGAGCACTGTAGACGTTTTGACCTTCAAAAGTTCCCTGTGCCACCTCAGGGGTTTGCACATTGTATTGCTGCAGGCTCTCCGGGGTTATGTGTGAGTAATCGGTCGTCAGCTGCTGGGCAATAGCTCCATTTGCGCTATAAAAGCTCTCCGGCCCATTTTCCTGAATGGTACGAAGGGTTTGAGCGTATTCCTCCTGAACGAGAGTATCGCCTTCCTGCAGGAGATTGCCATTCTCATCGTAAAAGGCAGGAGAATTTTGCTGGTTTAATCTCGGTTGAGCGTAATACATGCGGCTGGCCAGATAACTATTAATTTCATACCCGTTTTCGGCGTAATCAATAGCCGGTTGCATTAACTCAGCAAGGGTGAACTGGCCACTTCCCTGTTCTTCGTGCAGGGCAGCCATGCCTTTTACGAAGCCAGGCACTGCTACATTTAAAGCACGATTAGTCGTAGAAGCTTCTTCACGGTAATCGTAAACTTCCGGGGAAGCGTTTGGCCCATTCATCACAAGAGCCGCACCGCCGCCTCCGATGCCGGATCCGTATGGTTCAGTTACCGTCAGGGCAAAGGAAGTAGCAACCGCAGCGTCTGCCGCATTTCCTCCCTGTTCAAGAATTTGCATGCCGGCTTCTGTCGCAAGCTCATTGTCTGTACTAACACCGTAGCCCTCGTAGTTAGAACCGGAAGCAATGTCGCTGGAAGCCCCGGAGCTTGAATTAGAGTCATTTTGAGCACTTTCTTCTTCAGAGCTGGAGCCGCTTTGGCTGCTTCCCCCAAAATTTGTTATTCCTACATAGACGAGTAGTCCTGCAACGACTACCGCAGCAAGTATGTACGTTAATTTTTGTGCATTCACGGGTCAAACTCCTTTCTGGGTGGTCTGATTAGTTTTTGAACGTCATTTGACACCGCCAATGCTTCACCTATTAACGACTTATCTATAATAAAGGCATTTATGTTGAAAAGAAAGGTCAGGAAGACCTAATGGTTTTCAAAAATTTCTCAGCCCTGTGACAGTGAAAAATAGAGAGAAGCATGGCGTTGGCATCCTGGGTTGAATGCCGCATGACAATTCGGGCATTGATGATCAGCATGAAGATAAGCAGTCACGCTCATGGTGTGCCGACACTTTCCACACAAAACTGCTTCTTCGGAAAATAGCGAAGAAGGCCAGGGTGCTATAGGATGGCTTTCACTCTCTTCATGACAGGCGTGGCAGCTGTACCAGCGACCACAGCAATAAAACTTCATGGCAACAATATCGACTGATGTATGATAATGGGCGCATCTTGTTTCTTCATCCAAAGAAACGCCTCGAACTTTCACCTCTGAACAGCTCAAAAACTCATCTCCTTATATTAACACTCTTAAACGTATTCTAACAGTAAAAGTACAATTTTTGCGAGATGTTTTAAAAGTATGAAAATAAGGTATAATGAAAAAGCATTCAGTGAATGTGACGATAAACATTGTTTGAATTTTCTTTCATTTTATCGACAACTGCTTTCAATTGTGATATATTTATTTACACACATGGACGAATGTATATCGTGGGGAGTGGTAAGTAAACCAAGCGGTAAAACGAGATTGTTAAGGAGGCTATAAAATGGAAGTACAGGAAAATCAACTGACATTCGTTCAGGAAAAGGCGAAAGAATTGTCAAATGCGATGGAATTAAGAGGGTGGGCCAGCACGAAACTTGTCCCAACTCCTCCGTACGGATATACGTTAGTAAGCATGACCGGCTGCCGGGCATGGTTCGGAAAACGCTGGGGCATGATTAATGATGACAGGGAAAATTTCCTCAAAGTGGTGCTTGATATTCCAAAAGGAAGAACTTCCATTGAAGAGGTGAGCGAACGCCTGGATCTCGATATTGTGCATGGAAACGAAGGAAAAACCGGAGTAGAAATGATTGATAACCGGGACCGCCATACCATTGTCATCTATCTATTCAAAGAAATGCTTGAACAGACTGCTTTTCGTGAGAGTGAAACACTCGAACTCATCAGCGATGTAAGACGCTGGTCCTGCTTATAAAAATGATAAATTTTAAACGTCCGTACTCCGGGCGTTTTTTTATGCTGCCAAGCATATGATTCGATAAAAGGAGTTATATTTTCTATACTTATAAAAGCAAACAGAAATGTTGGGCAAAGGAGTCCAAAAGAGCAATGAAAAATATTCATGTAGACGTAAAAGCTTACAAAGGAACCTATGCAGATATCGGCTACCAGCAGGGCCGTTACTTAAAACATACGCCGCTCGTACGTTACCATTACAGTGAACGTTTGAAGCGTTCGCTTGCAAAATTTGATGTTCCGGTAGAGGACGTCAAAAAACTTTATCAGCTTTACGTTCCTGGGCTGTGGGAAGAATTGAAAGGGCTGGCTGAAGGGCTTGAATGGACGTTTCAGGATGTGCTTCAGGAGTTCAGCGGCTATCAGGCGTCGAAAGTGCGATCGGGATGCAGCGGACTGATGGCAAACGGTATGTATATTCGAAATTATGATTACCTGCCGAGTACGTATGAAGGGCGGTTCTTATTCACAAAGCCAGCCGGCGGCCCCGGATCAGCAGGGTTTGCCCAGCGGATTATCGGCCGTTCGGATGCGATGAATGAATACGGGCTCTCTATTGGTTACCATTTTGTGCACCGTATTAAGCCAAAGCCAGGAATTGTCTGTTCGAATCTTCTTCGTATTGTGCTCGAGACTTGCCGCACTACAAGAGAGGCCGTCCGGCTGCTCCAGGAGCTTCCGCACCGGCATTCATTCAATTATTCCATGATGGATGCTTCGGGAGAAGGGGCAGTGGTGGAGGCCTCGCCCCGGGGCACTGCCGTGCGTCCAGCAGGAGAAGTAGCCTGTACCAATCATTTCAATGTACCGTCCATGCAGCAAGAAAACCGCCATTTAATGGGAAATTCACGGGAGCGTGAAGCCCGTATTCGTTCCATCGACTGGAACCGGGAGACAGTCTATAGTGCTTTTCGCCGTTTCAACCATGATACAGATATGATTTATTCGAATGACTATGAGCATTGGTCAGGCACCATTCATACAGCTCAGTATCTTCCCGCGGAAAAGAATATATATGTGGGTATTGGCGGGAACAGGTACCCGGCGCTCCTGCCGTTTGCTTCCTGGTTGAACGCAGAGCCGATGCGGATCACAAAAATTCGGGGAGCAGTGGATACGGAAATGCCTTTTTCCTTTGAGTGGTAAACAGAAGACGGCCAACCTGAAAAAAGTAAAGGAAAAGAGTAGGAAACACCGGAGGAAGATGTTATAATATTTTAAAATATGCCGAAAATAGTAGAAAGACGGGGTGCAGCATGAAAGCGTATCGTCGCAAATTCTTTTATCTGCCTTTACACCAGGAAAAGATGGAACCAATGAGTATGGATCGTGTCCGGCAGGCCGGCTTTGATATTGTTATTACACGGGACGATCTTCCGTACATGATCAGCTTCTGCCGGGAATGGCGCTCCTATTTTGAAGAAAAAGCAAAGAGTGTCCAATCCGTGTACCGTCCGTACGTGGAGGATGCAGCAGCTTTCTTTGATGACCAGGTAGAGCAAATGACACTGTGCACATCTCCGCACCATGGCACTGATAAATATATTTTACCGCTTACAGAGATGGTCAGTTCATTAATGCTTGCCTATGACGCCTTTGACCGTGTGATGGACGAATATCATCATATGCCTGCTCATTTTGAAACAGCGCTTAAGTATTACCGGCAGTTCAAAATGAAAGTAGATACGAACAAAGCCCAATTTATTTTAAACCACTTGCCGGATCTGCGCTTAAGCGTAGAGTAAACATTATACAGGCTGAAACCCCTGGCAAATGCCCCGGGGTTTTCTAATTTTCAACGCCTGTGAATTTCGTAACCGCTTTCTTGTTAAAAGCACAGGGGCCTGACTGATAATTGAGAAATTACACAATTTTTAAGCATAAGAGGAGATAGTTATTTACTTCATGCCCGCCTTTTGATACATTAACTTTGATCTATTCTTTGTGAATTAGATCAATCTTACATACATGGTGGTGGGTATATGAACATATTATGGGGATTGATGGGAATTGTTTTTGTCCTGTTTTTAGCTTTTTTACTATCTTCCCGCAAAAAATCAATTCGTTTTCGTCCCGTACTCGTAGGGCTTCTATTCCAGCTTATATTTGCATTTTTAGTGCTTGGCTCTACGTGGGGGAGCACGGCCTTCGAATGGCTGGTCGTTCGTGTGCAGGACGTTATCGATACTGCTAGTGAAGGATATACCTTCTTGTTTGGAGAAAGTATTACAGAGACCGGTGCGTTTGCGTTTACCGTACTGCCGGTTATTATCTTTTTCTCTTCCCTGATCAGTATTTTGTACTACATCGGGGTCATGCAGGTAATTATCAAATTTATCGGCGGTGTCCTGTCCGCCCTTCTGAAAACGAGTAAAGCCGAATCCATGTCCGCAGCAGCAAACGTCTTCGTTGGCCAGACGGAAGCGCCGCTTGTTGTTCGTCCGTTCCTGGCAAACATGACCAAATCCGAATTGTTTGCTGTTATGACCGGGGGGCTCGGCTCAGTTGCCGGCTCAGTGCTGTTTGGCTATGCAGGACTTGGTATTCCGCTCGATTACCTGCTGGCAGCGAGCTTTATGGCGGCACCGGGCGGGCTGATTATTGCAAAGGTGATTTTCCCGGAACCGGATCTCAGCTTGACGACGGATGAGATTGAAATAGAAAAAGACACTGAGTCTCATAACGTGATTGACGCTGCGGCCCGCGGAGCATCTACCGGCCTGCAGCTTGCCTTAAACGTTGGGGCGATGCTGATCGCATTTGTCGCTTTAATTGCAATGATTAATTTGCTGCTTGGGTGGGTAACAGGTTGGTTCGGAGCTGATGGAATTACGCTTGAACTACTTCTTGGATATGTATTTGCCCCAGTTGCATTTATGATCGGCGTTCCTTGGAGTGAAGCTCTTCAGGCTGGCGGATTTATCGGGCAGAAGCTAGTACTGAATGAATTTGTCGCCTATGCGAACTTTGCCCCGGAAATTGACAGCTTCAGTGAAAAATCCCAGGCGATCATCACTTTTGCGCTTTGTGGGTTTGCAAACCTGTCGTCCCTTGCTATTATTTTAGGCGGTTTCGCTTCACTGGCGCCGACACGCCGTAACGATATCGCTCAAATGGGGCTGAAAGCAGTAGCGGCCGGAGCTTTAGTATCACTCCTTAGTGCTTCGATTGCCGGCATGTTTGTCCTGTAAAATTTCAGATTTACCAGAAGCGCTCCTTTTCGAAGGGGCGCTTTTTTATCCGTTACGGCATTGCAGCAAGTGATATGCTACAATAATAATGAATAAAATGGTTAGGAGGCTTACGATGATTCATCAGGAATGGAAAAACAGCGATACGCTAAGATACGTTACATGCAAGCATGCTGAAGCAGCCAAATATAAGGTCGACAGTGTATTAACCCCTGGAAAGCAGTATCCGGTTAAAAACGAAACGGACGAATTCATTTTCATTATCGACAACACTGGCCGCATCGGCGGGTTTTATAAAGATTACTTTGAAGAAGCATAAAAAGGAGCTGCAGACGCTGCGGCTCCTTTTGGTTTACATAATCTAATTATGAGAAGCAGAAAGGCGGCTGGAAGTGACCGAAGCTATCCATAAGGACAGGCGGTCGGCGAGAAAATCCCGATCAGCGTCGAGCGTGGCCACGTGGTAGGATTGTTCAAGCCATTCAAACGCCTTGGAGGTGGAAGAGAGATTTTCATAGATAGCTATTGCATTTGCAGGCGGTACGACATGATCAATCCGGGATGCTGCGACAAGCGCGGGACATGAAACTGAACGCACCTTTGGGCGCACAGCAGCTGTTAGTTGAAGCAGCGAGCGCACGGAAGCTGTCGGAACGTGCGAATACGTAATTTCTTCTTCCTGGGGACACCGGATATCAGGCCTGTCTTCTTTAATGAAGGAAGCAGAAGTTTCTCTCACTGCCCTCTGCATCCCGGGAACATCGAGAGCGGGATTAATTAAGGCAATGCCAGCAGTATCCTGGAAGGAAGCGGCGGTATGAAGGGCGAGAGTTCCTCCCATAGATTGTCCCACGATGAAAACGCTGCTGTGATTAACGCGCAGCGACTGATAGGCTGTATGGATATCTTTAATCCAGTCCTGGTGCGTATAGCGCGCAAGGTCTTGATAGGAGGTGCCGTGTCCTTGTAGTCTTGGGGCAGAAACAGTAAACCCTTTTCGGGCTAATTGGCGGCACACATACTGGACACTTTGGGGAGTACCTAAAAAACCGTGACAGACGAGCACTGCCGTGGGACCACCGGGAAAATAAAGTGACCCAGCGCCGTCCAATACCCTTGGGCTTTGAGACATGAGCATCCTCTCCTTTTAAAGTTAACTATCCTGATTAATTTACTAAGGATTATTATAGCCTCAGACGCAAGGTTTGTCAATTTAAGGAGGTGTATAATGCAGGTAGTATTTGTATACGGAACATTGTTGCAAAAATTAAACAACTATCACTACATTGAAAACAGTGTATATAACGTGGTTCGCGGAAAGGTGAAGGGATTTTTATACGACACTGGGCCGTATCCTGCAGCTGTCGTTGACGAAAACGGAATGGATGTTGTGGGTGAATGGATACAAGTAAATGAAGCAGCTATAAGTGTATTAGATTGGCTTGAGCAGTATGAACAGCCGGGACAGATAAATGAATACGAAAGGGTATGGGTAAAAGATGCCGAAGGGGAAACGGAAGGATGGATTTATGTATACCCTCTTTCTGAGGCAAAACATTATCCACTTATCCCTTCCGGGTCCTGGCGTACTCATTTGTTGTCTTCCTAAGAAAAACGTCTAGGCTGGTAAAGTTATATTTCGATAGCTTTATTGTCCCTCTCGTAGAGACAGGCATTCCATTCTCCTCCGAGCAGGATTGCGAATCCTGTAAGGTAAAACCAGAGCATTAAGACGATTAAATTGCCCAGATTTCCATAAATCATAGAATAATCACTAACGCTGACGTAAAAAGAAAATCCAAAGGAAGCAGCCTGCCATGTTAATAGAGCGAGTGTAGCGCCGGGCAGCGATTCTCGCCAGGTGGTCTTACGGTTAGGTACTACTTTGTAAATTATGCCAAGGATTGCACCTATCACCAAAAAGCTGATGATCCAGCGAATCCAGCTCCACAATTGCAGGAAATAATCATCAAGGCCGATGAAACGAAAAACAAAGGCACCGAGTGGTTCACCGTAGATAGGAAGCAACAAGGATATAATGATGGCGAGAAGCAGAGACAAAACGAGAATGATGCCTTTTCCCAACATGGATAGCAACGAAGGAATCTTCAGGTGATAGGCAGCATTAATTGCACGGATGATAGCGAATGTTCCCATCAAACTCAGCCAGAGTGTAGCTGTTGTACAGAGAGACAACAGGCCAACCGACTGTGAATTCAAAATGGCGTTCAGATTGTTTTGAATGATTGCAAAGGCTCCTCCAGGAACATAGGCGTTAATGAGTGAAAGAATACCGTCCGTATCGATGGAAAAAAAGCCAATAATACTGATCAGCAGCATTAAAAGGGGGAGCATGGCCAGAAGAAAGTAATAAGCCAGCTGGGCAGCAATGTCATAAATTTTGTCTTCGATGCTTTTTTTAAAGAATGATTGGAGAAAATTCACCAGTTAAGTCCCTCCTTTTTGCGGAAATCTCTTTTTCTCATTATAATACAGAAGTAGAGTATGAGAAGAGGTGCGGGAAAAGGAGCGTTATATGAGAAGAGACGAAGGCAATGACGAGCATGTCGAAGGCGAACCCGAGCCGGAAGATTTTGAGCCGAGACCGCCACGTCCGTCAAAAAATAAGCGTCGGGGTCTGTTCCGGGCAGTAGCGGTGCTGATGACAGGAATGCTGATTTTCCAATCTGCCTATTACTTAATTGATACCTTTCGTCTGGACACATGGTCCTTTTTAACCGCTTCATATCAGCTTTCCAAGCAGGAGGATGTACAGCAGTGGCAACAGGCGGTCACGAAAATAAGGGCAACAGAAAATGGGGAAACGTCTTTTGGAACAGGGTTTTTCGTAGAAGGCCCGGATGCTTTTATAACAAATTATCACGTCGTGGAAAGAGCGGACAGTGTAGCCGTTGAAACCGAAGAGGGGGATCTTGCAGAAGGATCCGTGGAGGCTGTAGATGAGCAGGCTGATCTTGCTGTTGTGACGCTAAAAGAGCAGTGGGAAGGAGGCGTTACACTTGCAAAAACGAGTGCGTCTGCCGGTTCAGACGTTATCGTCATCGGAAATCCTCTCGGGTTCTCAGATGTAGCCAATCGGGGATCCATCGTCGAGATGAGGGAGGACCGGCTTGTGCTTGCTGCTCCCGTGTTTAACGGAAGCAGTGGCAGTCCTGTAATTACAGAAGCGGGAAAAGTGACCGGTGTGGTATTTGCGAGTAGTACAGAGGAAAACAACCGCTACGGGCTCGCCGTACCGGTGGAGCGGGTACACGAGCTGATTGATGAAACAAAAAATAAATAAAAATGACGGCAACGCCGCGACTAGTGCAGAGTCGTGGATTTTTCGAACAAATTAAAATTTCATTTACCGTATTAATTATATTAATAAGTCATACCACTAATAGAATAAAAAACATGAATAAACATAAAAAAAGCACCAGAGCATACGCGCCCTGGTGCTGAAAGTAAATATATAAATTTATGCACGTGCATACTGTTCTTCAATATACTCATCGTAGCTCATTTCTTTGTCGATCATGCGATCCGGAGTGAATTCAATAATCCGGTTGGCGATGGTCTGAACAAATTCATGGTCATGAGAAGTAAAGAGGACCGAGCCGTTAAATGACTTCAGGCCATTGTTCAGCGCCTGGATAGCTTCGAGGTCCAGATGGTTGGTGGGCTCGTCCATGATAAGAACGTTTGCACCGCTCAGCATCATTTTGGAAAGCATACAGCGGACTTTTTCGCCACCCGAGAGCACGTCCGCTTTTTTAAACACTTCTTCACCGGAAAAGAGCATCCGGCCGAGGAAGCCGCGGATAAATGTTTCGCTCTGGTCATCCGGGGAGTATTGGCGCAGCCAATCCACCAGGTTAATATTCAGGCCTTCAAAGTATGCAGAGTTATCTTTCGGGAAGTAGGAACGGCTGGTGGTCAGCCCCCATTTATAATCACCGCTGTCCGGCTCCAATTCGCCGGCCAAAATCTGTAGCAGTACGGTTTTTTTCGTTTCCTCTTCGCCGACGAAAGCTACCTTGTCGCCGCTGTTAAGAGTGAAACTGACATTATCAAGCACTTTAACGCCGTCGATCGTTTTCGACAAGTTTTCCACTGTCAGCAAATCCTTGCCAAGCTCCCGGTTTGGCTTAAACTGCACGAATGGATACTTTCTCGAGGATGGCTTAATATCATCCAATGAAATTTTATCGAGCGTTTTCTTCCGGGACGTCGCCTGCTTGGACTTCGAAGCGTTCGCGCTGAAGCGGGCAATAAAGTCCTTCAGTTCCTTGATCTGCTCTTCCTTTTTCTTGTTCTGTTCGCGGGCCATCTTCTGGGCGAGCTGGCTGGATTCGTACCAGAAGTCATAGTTGCCAACGTACAGTTCAATTTTATTAAAGTCGAGATCCGCAATGTGCGTGCACACCTGGTTCAGGAAGTGCCTGTCGTGGGAAACGACAATAACGGTATTTTCAAAGTTGATCAGGAATTCTTCGAGCCAATGTACCGCCTGCACGTCAAGGTTGTTGGTCGGCTCGTCCAGAAGCAGCACATCCGGATCGCCAAACAGCGCCTGGGCGAGAAGAACTTTTACTTTCTGGGAACCGCTTAACGAAGCCATCGGCTTCTGGTGCAAATCCTCTTTGATGCCGAGGCCCTGCAGCAGCTGCGCGGCTTCCGTTTCCGCTTCATAACCGTTCATCTCTGCAAATTCCGCTTCAAGCTCGGCGGCCTTCATGCCATCTTCGTCGGAAAAGTCCGGTTTCATGTAAATTTCGTTCTTTTCGTTCATGACTTCATATAAGCGGCTGTGGCCCATAATAACCACGTCGATAACCGTATATTCTTCGTACGCGAAGTGATCCTGTTTCAGCACCGCGAGTCTTGAATCTTTATCCATGATTACATTGCCGTTCTGAGAGTCAATTTCACCGGAAAGAATCTTTAAGAATGTGGACTTGCCGGCCCCGTTTGCTCCGATCAAGCCGTAGCAGTTGCCGGGAGTGAACTTTATATTAACGTCTTCAAATAAAATTTGATCTCCGAACCGGAGCCCAACGTTTTGTACATCGATCATGTTCATATCTCCTTTATAAATAACAGTCTGTTTCATACTAACACGGGGCGGCTTGAAATGAACAGGGAAAGGGGAGGTTTTCCGCAGAAAAGAAGAGCGGTGCCGCTGTCAGAGACTGAAAAAGCATGATATAGTAAATGCAGAAAACGGAGAAAGACCAGAGGAGGCATTTGGGTGGCCAAAGGATTAAGCGGACGGCAGGTAATTCTTGCTGCGTCCCGAAAAACAGAGGAAATGGAAGAGCTGATTCGCCGGCAGGGGGGAGAGACGCTGAACTTCCCGCTCCAGGGCACCTCGTTTCTGAATAAAGAACAGCTGCGGGCGCCAATGCAGGCATACCTGGAGCAGCCGGTGGACTGGAGTATTTTTATGACCGGCATGGGGCTGAATGCCATGCTGGATATTGCGGAGGAAGAAGGGATTCGGGAAGCATTTGTCCAAAAAATTCAGCAGAGCAGCGTAGCGGCCCGCGGCTACAAAACCGCTAATGTTTTAAAAAGCCTGCAGTGTGATATTTCCGCCCGGGATGATGACGGCACGACGGCCGGCATACTGCGGGCGTTGGACGGTCATGATTTTCAGCACAAACAGGTCACGGTCCAGCTGCATGGGATGGAAAACCCCCGGCTCCGGAAGTATCTGGAGGAACGCGGCGCTGAAGTGTACGATATTTTGCCGTACCAGCATACGCCTCCTGAGGAAGACGTGGCAGCTGCGTGCCTTGAAAATCTACTGCATGCAGAAAGTGACGCCATCTGTTTTACGACCGCGATTCAGGTTCATGCCTTGTTTCAGTATGCAGAGCACGCCGGCCGGGCCGGACAGCTGCAGGAAGCGCTCCGGCACCAGGTAGTACCAACGGCTGTGGGAAAAGTAACGGCGGAAGCCTTACGCGAAAGAGGCGTCGACGACTATGTCGTGCCGGAAAACGAACGAATGGGTGCGATGATTATCGCCTTATCCAAACATTTTGAACAACGAAAGGACTAATTCATTGAAACAATTATTTTCACGTATGCAGCGATGGAACGTATTAAATGACAAAGGGGAATATTATGTGCTCGCTTCGGGAGCCCAGATTGCCCGCCTGTACAAAGAGGATGTTTCCAGGGAGCTTTCCTCCGGGGAGCAAGTAGAAGCAATCAGCTGGTTTGACGGGGCAGGAAACAAGCGGCTGGACGTGCATCCGCCCGATATGCAGGAAGAGGTTTTTATGTGGCGGAAGGTCGTCACCAGCGACGCGGACCACGGCATCGAGGTAGCGGTCGACGACCGGTGGAAGGCTCCGGTGGAGCGGCACGACTACCTGCAGGATGAGACGTACTGGCCCGCTCCCGGCGAAAACCTGTTTGTGCACCTGGAGTACACTGCGAGCGGCCTGAAAGCTTTTCCGGCCAGTGAAAACGATGTGCAGCATCTGATGGCGCCGGCACCGGCGGACCTGCACCACGCCTGGGTTAACGCAACAGTCTATAGTTCGCCGCCGTTCGGTGCCTTTTTGTTAACTGCCGACCGCTATAAGATCTTTGTGCACGAATCGGAGTGGACGCACCGTCCACGCGTCGGAGAGGAACTGAAGGTCCGGATTACGCACCGCCAGGAGGATGGATCGCTAAACGCCTCGATGTACCCGCCGAAAGAAGTAGCGATTGGCTCGGATGCTCAGCTGCTTCTTGAGCGGCTGCAGCAGGCAGACGGGACGCTCCCGTTCGGGGACCGCAGCAGTCCGGAAGCCATCCGGAAGGAATTTGGACTCAGCAAGGCCGCGTTTAAGCGGGCGGTGGGGGCGCTGTTAAAAGACCAGCGGATCCGCCAGGAAAACAATACCCTGATTCTCGAGTCTTCGGAGAAGCGGACCGATTAATAACTTTTATGCGTTGACAGGTGGCATACAGGGATAGAAAAGCGGGCCTTACGAGGGCCGCTTCGCTTGTTTGCTGTACATACGATAAACGTCGGCATTTGAGCGGGAGCAGCTCATCCGTTGCTCTAGACCTAAAGTATGTTTATGGTATGAGTTTAGCTTAAGAACAGAGGGATAAGGGTATGGTACATGCAATCATACTTTTGAATGGTGGTGGAACAGTGAGCAGCAGGAAAAAAAGCTCCAACGGCAATGACAACCTCACTTACGCGTTCATGGCTGCCGGCAGCTTAATCGGCGGGGCCCTGCCATTACTGCGCAAAGACCTCAGCAAAAAAGTGGAAAAAAATGTGGATCAGGCGGCGAAAAAAGCCCGGAAGCTGAGCCCCGGGCCCTTGAGCCAGGCCATTAAATCCGGGCAGCATACGGAGAAAAAAGCCAAATGCGCAGTGAAAAATGTAAAACGCGCAGCCAAGGTATCGACGTCTGCATTTGCGATGGCCAAGGTGCCGAAAAAGATTAAGAAGAAAATTTATACCCTGCGCCATCACATCGGGGAAGCCGTCATTCATACCGGCGAAAAAATTCAGGGGGCGGCGTACGATCCGGAGAGACCACCTGCAGACGGAGCGGAAAGTGAAGTGCAGGCGCCGTCCGGAACGGACGAAGCCGCCGCTTCGGAGGAGTCAGCCAGCAGCGGGACCAATGACGCCTGGGAGCAGGAAGAGGAATACGAGGAAGAAAAATTTGAAGGCACGAACGCCCCGGCGCAAAAGCCGGCGAAAACATTGAAGAAATTAAAAAAAGCATCCAATACCTAAAGCTGCGTATATTAATTAAATGAGGTGAAGCGAATGGAACCTAAATTCAAGATTTTCCATAACGATGAAACACTGAGCGAAACGATTGATAAGCTGCGTAACGATGGCATCCGGGATGAAGACATGTATATCCTGGCCTATGATAACGACCATGACCGCCGGACGAGAAAAGAAACAGACGCGAAAAAAGTAGGGGTAAAGGTGGTCGGATTCGGAACAAGCCTGAAAAATGTGTTCCGCGGAAAAACAAAGACCATTTTAACCAAGCTGCAGAAGCTTGGCTTTGACTCGGAAAAGTCAGAGCGGCTGGAAGAAGAACTGCAAAAAGGCAAAACGCTGCTTGTAGTCACCAATCAGGACCGAGTGGAATTTTAAGCCCTGGAAGCAGGGCTTTTTTTAATTCTCTGCAGCGGTCCATGTTATCATATCCGAACGTTTGATATAATTCTTTTGGCTGGTTTTCCGCAGGTCCCGTTGGCAAACACGAGGTTTTTGCGCCTCTAAAGTAATTTTTTTACTATAGAGTTATTCATTTACTTTTGCGCTGGCTGCGAATTTCGCAAGGGATCTATAGCATAAATTCGAAAAAAGGAGGGAAAACTCTTTATTCATAAGGTCTCCGGCTGCGGTTTTCGAATATTCAGCGGCATGCGGTGGTGCGACGATGGAGGGAATCCCTGTGCCCAATACCCATTCAGAAAAAGGGGGGATCACACTTCAGGAACACCCGGAGACAGGCAAATACATAAAAAAAGCGGCGGGCCATGCCTCAGCAAAAACTCCTGGGGAAAGTGCAATAAGCACTGTCATGAGAAAAGAACAACCAGGGGCAAGCCGGCAGCGACAATGATTCCTATACCTAATTTTACGATGCTTGGAGTGTTTTTTTGACGATTTTACTTACTGCGTTACTTGTAATGATATTTTCTTTTGCGGCCGCTCTCGTTATTTCTTTAATGCGTCCGCGTCTCCTGCTGAAGGCAGTGCTGCCAGCGCTTGGGCTGACGTTTGTTTTAGCCGTCATTGCCAGCTATTTCTTTCTCCCGCAGTGGACCATGCTGTCCTTGGCTGCTCCCAACCTCGTGGCTCTGTTGGTGTTTAGCAGTATTTTTTACGCCCTCGCCAATGCCTCAGGAGAAGGGATGCCTGCGAAAAGCATCAATATCGCTGCGGTGGGCGGGGCGGTACTTCTTCTATTTTTAGCCGTGCTGCTTGTACGGAGCCTGTTCGGCTATGAAAAAACCCATGAGGCGATCGATAACAACAGTCAGGTGGCCGATAATCCGCCTTTATTTTCCGAAGAGGAAACGCCGGTGCAGGTGGCACCCGAGTCCGCCCGCAATAAAATGCAGAAAGCGATGTCGGAAGTGGATAATGCGCAGTTTTATGATTTTGGGGACATTCAGGCCCAGGTGATTGACGGGGAGCCGATGTATGTTGCCAACGTCGATTACACGAACCTGTTCCGCTGGCTCCGCGGTGGCGGGACGCCGGGGTATTTTCAGATTTCTGCCGTGGACCCAGGCGACAACCCGGCCTTTGTGGAAGCTTCCATGCAGTACACGAGCAGCAGTTTTTTTAATGAAAAACTAAACCGGGTCATTTACAGCGCTTTTCCGGCCTGGTACCAAAGCGGGAGCACGTACCTGGAAGTAGATGAGGAGGGCAAGCCGTGGTACGTGCAGACGGTTTACCAGAACCGTGACTGGACGTGGCATACCGACCACACTAATGCCCAGGTTGTTGTCGTTGATCCTCAAACAGGGGAAGCGTCCAAGCACAAACCTGAAAACGCCCCGTCGTTTATTGAAAGCTCGTACAGCCCGGCGATGGCAAGTGACATGAATGACAAATACGGAAAATACGGCCAGGGGCTTCTCAACTATATGTTTGGAAAAGAGGATGTTCTTATTCCAAATGAGAACGGCACGGAGAATAAAGTGACGCCCGTTTTTGATGAAAATGGCAATATGAGCTACTTTACGGACTTCACAAGCCCGAATGAAGACTCCGACTCCACGCTCGGTGTTTCCTTCATCAATGCCCGCACAGGAGAGCTCCGTCTGTATAACGGCGAGGAGTACACAGGTGCGATGGATACCCAGGGCGCCCGTGGCATTGTGAACCGGCAGTTCCCGGAGAAAGAATGGACCGGCAGCATGCCGATCATGTACAACATCGACGGCACCGCTACCTGGGTGGTGAATACACTTGACCCTGCAGGGCTGTTCCGCCAGTATGCCTACATTAAAGCCAACGATGCCGATGTATACGCGTTTGGCGATACCGCGCAGGGAGCGTTGGAGAATTACCGTTCGGCGCTTGCTTCCACCGAGGAGGGCGTCGAAGCGAGTGAAGCAAACCGGGAAGAAGCGAGCGGGACAGTGGACCGAATGGCCATTACTCCTGGCCCCGAAGATGCCAATCTCGTTCAGTTCAAGCTTGAAGGAGATGAGAGGCTTTACGTCTACAATACCTCAAACGATGCGGACGCGGTGCTGATGCAGTCCGGCGACGAAATTACCTTTACGGTTAACCGGAGTGAGGACATGGGGACAGTCCAGGAAATCACTGAGCAGCCGTGGTAGGACCTGTGCCAGTTTTGTTAATCAAGCGAAGAGCAGACAATGCCATGCTTATCGTAGCAGCCCGCTCTCATGAATTTAACTCCAGGCAGGGCATACAGCGTGCCTTTGAAGCGTACCAGTCCGTGTGCGTCGTCTCAGGGCTGTACAAACAGCTTTTGCACGCGGTGATCTAAAAATAGAACGCCATTTTTCCAGTGATTTAGTCAGAAATAACCAGAAAAGACTCCTCCGGGGGTCTTTTTTGCTGTCTTTGGGTATTGATAATATCTCCCTTTCCAATTGGCAACGGGAAAGAATTGAAACAGGCGCCGTCTCATTTTGTTCTGAGACGCAGGCGGAACTGGGGACTAATACAAAATATTGGAGAGCGGGACGGCAGCCGGTAATTATGGGACAGCAAATGAGATAAAAATCCATTTGGAGCGGGAACAGCTCAAAGAAAAAAGAGTGCCCGGATCGACTCAGAGTCTACAGGAGATTTCACTTGCTGACGAAAATGCCGTCCCGGCAAACCGATTGTTTTTCATCGACTCACAAAAAACCCTCGACAATCCAAAAGTCCGCTGACAGCTCACTCAAATAAATCGCTTTGAGCAGGAACCGTGATTCTTGCTGGCCCGAAGGCATACAGGGAGACAAACCTTGCACAGAAGAAGACATTAATTATCATCAATGGAAACGAACGAAGCGACTATCCCGCATTTTGCCGGAGGAGACAGTGTCAACGTGCTAGGGTGAGCAAAGATAAAGCTGAGGACTGAAAGGGAAGGCGAAGATATAAAGCTGACATCAGCGCCCGCGGCGCTTGATTTATTTATAGTTAACATAATATATATTATCGGAAGTTATGGATATTTTGTTTCAATATCAAAGATAACTTAATGTTTTGAGACAAAAAAAGAAAAAAGCACCAGTCCAGATTCGTACCGATGCTTCTTCCCAGGTTCTTCTGCCTGCTGTGGCTTACAGCGTGAGATCGACGGAAAACAGCTGAAAGCTCACATAAAATAATCCGGCGATAAGCAGTGCGTTGATCATCCCTTCGCCAAAGGTGGATCCGGTTTTTGTTGTGAATGGGAACCGAAAGGCGTAATGCAGCGGAAACAGCAAATGAACGCCTTTGGTGGTCATCATGTCGAGTACAATGTGGCTGGCAATGCCAAGGCTGATACCCCACTGCAGCGCCAGGCCCCATCCCTCCTGCCACTGGGCAAGGGACAGGAAGACGAGCAGGACGAGCAGCAGGCTGTGCGTAAACGTGCGGTGCCCCACCAGCTTCGAGATCAGATGGGACACGCCCGGCACCCGCCTCCCCATCCAGGAATTGGGCTGACAGATGTCTGGCACCAGGCCCCCAAACACAAGGCTTGCGACGTAGATGCTTGTTTCCCATTCAAAAAAGGCAAACGGCACCGGCGTCAGCCACTGCACGGCAAGCCCTCCTGTGACAGCTCCTATCACATGTGTTCCTGCTTTCATGGTTGTTCAGCGTCCTTTATAAAAGCAGCTGGAGTCTGGTTTACTGGTAAGGTACATCCTTCCATACTGCTTCAATCACCCCGTGCTTTTTCGTATCAATGACATAGGAGCCATTGCTGTAACGGTCGACCCGCCGGTACTTGGCTGGATCAATCGTCACGGTTGTGTGTTTCGTGCGGGCCTGGAGCACAAATGGCTCGCTGGCCATAATGTAGCTTGCAATAATCCGGTGTGGCTTGGATTTGACCTCTTTCCACAGGACAACGCCTCGTTTGGCCCGGTTTGTTATTGGAATGTCATCCAGGCTCATGCGTTTAACACCGCCGCGCTGGGTCACCATGATGGCATCCTCAGTTTCGTACGCCGACGTCACATGCGCTCCGGTCACGGCATCGTCTTCTTTCAAGTCAATTGCCTTAACCCCGGCAGCCCGCACACCGACAGGAGAAACCTCCTGTTCGTGGAAGCGAAGGCCGTAGTTTTGATGGGTGGTAAGAAACAGTTCCTGCTCCCCGTTCGTTTGGTATACGGCAAGCACTTCATCTCCGTCCTTGACATTCATTCCGATCATGGAACGTCCGTAGCGTGAAGCTTGATAGGCGCTCATCGCGGTTTTTTTGATCATGCCCTGGCGGGTAATAAACACAAAATAATCCTCATCGGTGAATTCCTGCACCGGCACCACGGCCACGAGTGCATCTCCCGGATCGAGCGGAGAAATGTTGCCGATATGTTGGCCATTATCCTTCCAGCGGATATCAGAGAGCATGTGCACCGGCAGGTAGATAAACTGTCCTTTTTTCGTAAACAACAGCAGCATCTCTGTCGTATTCATGTCGCTGAAAAACAACAGGGCGTCTTCTTCTTTCATCCCTGGCGGTTCGGTGTTCGAAGCCGCATAGGACCGCTGGCTCGTGCGTTTGATGTAGCCTTCCGCCGTAGCCGTAACAATCACGTCTTCGGACGGGATCATCACCTCGCGGTCAATTTTGAGCTCTTCGATTTCCGCTTCAATCACGGTACGACGGGTATCATCATACTGTTTTTTCACTTCCTGCAGCTCTTTTTTCACGACCTGCTGCAGCTTTTTTTCACTTGAAAGAATGCCGCGGAGACGTTTGATTTCCTTTTCCAGCTGCCCGGCTTCCTTCTCCAGCTGGGTGACGTCGGTATTTGTCAGTCGGTACAGCTGAAGGTTCACGATCGCTTCGGCCTGGGCATCCGTAAAGGCAAACTGCTCCACGAGGTTTTCCTTCGCGTTTTTCTTGTTTTCCGACTGGCGGATCGTATCAATCACCTGGTCGAGTACGCTGATCGCCTTAATCAGTCCTTCGACGATATGTTGGCGCCGCTCCGCTTTATCGAGCTCAAACTGGGAGCGGTTGGTGACGACGCTCCGCCGGTGGCTGATGTAGGCATCCAGCAGCTGCTTTAGATTCATCAGCTGCGGGGTCCGGTTGTTGATGGCGACCATATTGAAATTGTAGGACACCTGCAGGTCGGTCATTTTGTAATAAAAGTTGAGCACGCTCTGGGCATCGGCGTCTTTTTTCAGCTCAATGACGACCCGCAGTCCCGTGCGGTCCGTATCATCACGAACTTCTGCGACCCCGTCGACTTTACGGTCGAACCGGAGCTCGTCCATTTTCTTTACGAGCGAGGATTTATTTACTTCGTACGGAAGTTCGGTAATCAGGATCTGCTCCCGGCCGCCCCGCGCCTGCTCAATGCTCGTTTTGGCACGGACCACGACTTTGCCCCGCCCGGTCTCATACGCCTGGCGGATGCCGTCCCTGCCCTGGATCACGCCGCCGGTTGGAAAATCGGGCCCCTGGACGTACTGCATCAGTTCATCGGTGGCCACCGCCGGATTTTCCAGCTGGGCAACGGCCGCATCAATAATTTCCCCCAGCTGGTGCGGCGGAATATCGGTGGCGTACCCGGAGGAAATACCGGTCGATCCGTTCACCAGCAGATTGGGAAATTTCGCCGGCAGGACGGTCGGCTCCTCCTGGGTATCGTCAAAGTTCGTTACATGCTCCACCGTCTGTTTTTCAATGTCTTTCAACAGCTCCGACGAAACGTTTGCCAGCCGTGCTTCCGTGTACCGCATCGCCGCCGGCGGATCCCCGTCGACGGACCCGTTGTTGCCATGCATTTCAACGAGCGGGGCGCGTACCTTCCATTCCTGGCTCATCCGCACCATCGCTTCATACACCGAGGAGTCGCCGTGGGGATGGTAGTTCCCGATCACGTTCCCGACCGTTTTTGCGGCTTTGCGGAATGGTTTGTCCGCGGTGTTGCCGTCTTGAAGCATCGCAAACAGAATCCGGCGCTGGACGGGCTTTAACCCGTCACGCGCATCCGGGAGGGCACGCTCCTGAATAATATATTTGCTGTAGCGCCCAAAACGTTCCCCGAGAACGTCTTCAAGGCGCAGATCCAAGTATTGTTCTGCCTCAGCCACTTACGGTTCCTCCTTAATAATCTGCAAATCAGTGTTATCTAAAATATTCAAGTCCTCTTCCATGCCGAACGCCACGTTGGATTCGATCCATTTGCGCCGGGGCTCTACTTTATTGCCCATCAGCGTGGATACGCGCCGGTCTGCGCGGGCGCCGTCTTCCACCGTCACCCGGATAAGGGTCCGGCTCTCCGGATTCATCGTCGTTTCCCACAGCTGGGAGGCGTCCATTTCCCCGAGACCTTTATAGCGCTGGATGGCGTAGCCTTTGCCGACACGCTGAATGGCTTTCTGGAGGCCGTTTTCCTCCCAGGCGTACTCGGCTTTCTGCCTGGCCCCGCTGCCCTTGCTGACCTTATAGAGCGGCGGCAGCGCAATATAGACTTTTCCCGCTTCCACCAGCTCGCGCATGTAGCGATAGAAAAACGTCAGCAAAAGCACCTGGATATGAGCGCCGTCGGTATCGGCGTCCGTCATAATGACAACTTTGTCGTAATTCCGGTCCTCGAGGGTGAAATCCGTACCAACCCCGGCCCCGAGTGCATAGATAATGGTGCGGATCTCTTCGTTTTTCATGATGTCATCGAGCTTGGCTTTTTCGGTGTTAATTACCTTGCCGCGAAGCGGGAGTACGGCCTGGAACTTCCGGTCGCGCCCCTGCTTGGCGGAGCCGCCGGCCGAATCGCCCTCGACGAGGTACAGTTCGTTGCGCTCCGGGTTCTTGGACTGCGCCGGGGTGAGCTTGCCACTCAGGAGCGCGTCTTTTTTCCGGTTCTTTTTGCCATTCCGGGCTTCTTCGCGGGCCTTGCGCGCCGCTTCCCGCACCTGGGCCGCTTTGATCGCCTTTTTGATCAGCATGGTGCTGACCGTGGAATTTTCTTCGAGAAAATACGTCAACCGATCTGTAATATACTGATCCACGGCAGACCGGGCTTCCGGGGTGCCGAGCTTGCTTTTCGTCTGGCCTTCAAACTGCAGCAGATGCTCCGGGATCCGGATGGAGACCACGGCGGTCAGCCCTTCACGGATATCGCTGCCGTCCAGGTTTTTATCCTTCTCCTTCAGCAGCTGAAGCTTGCGGGCATGTTCGTTCAGCACGCGGGTGAACGCCGAGCGGGCGCCGGATTCATGGGTCCCGCCGTCGCGGGTGCGGACGTTGTTTACAAACGACAGCATATTCTCGGTATAGCCGTCGGTAAACTGAAAGGAAAAGTCCACCTCAATATCCTGGGACCGGCCCTCAAAGGCCACGACCGGGTGGAGCGTTTCCTTGTCTTCGTTCAAGTATTCCACAAACGCCTGGATGCCGGTTTCAAACTGAAATTCCTCGGACACCGTTTCTTTGTCGCGCTTGTCATGCAGGCGGATGCTTGTGCCCTTCAGCAGGAATGCCGCTTCGCGCAAGCGTTCGGCGAGGACGTCAAACTGGTAGTGCACCGCATTGAACATCGAAGCGTCCGGCTTAAACCGGATCGTCGTGCCGGTTTTTTTGGTGCTGCCCTTCTGTTCGAGGGTGGTGACGGGCCGGCCCCCGTTCTCAAAGCGCTGCGTGAAAATCTGGTTGTCGCGGTAAATGGTGACTTCGAGCCACTCTGACAGCGCGTTTACGACCGAGGCGCCGACGCCGTGAAGCCCGCCGCTCGTCGCATAGCCGCCCTGCCCGAATTTCCCGCCGGCGTGCAGCACGGTCAGGATGACTTCCGGGGTCGGCTTGCCGGAGCTGTGGGTGCCGGTCGGCATGCCCCGGCCGTGGTCGGAAACGGCGACACTTCCGTCTTTGTGCAGAGTTACTTCAATGACGCTGCCGTAACCAGCAAGCGCTTCGTCCACCGAATTATCGACGATTTCAAAAATCAGGTGGTGAAGCCCGCGGCTGTCCGTGCTGCCGATATACATGCCCGGCCGTTTCCGGACCGCTTCAAGCCCCTCCAGTACCTGAATGGATTCATCATTGTATTGATAGGATTTATCTGCTGCCACTCCTGTCTCTCCCTTCTTCCTTCTCCGTTCTAGTTATATTTCATACTAACACAGTTTGTCAATGAACGGGAACATATGTTTCGATTTTAGCCTGTTTCTGCCCGCAGACAGGAAAACCTTGGCAGGAAAGCCCCGCCAAGGTTGAATGCTGGTTGATATAATCGTGCTATGCGATTGCATGCTCCACTTTGATGCAGCGGTCCATGATTACCGTCATGCCCGCATTGGCTGCAATGTCGTACGCTTCTTCGCTCACCAGGCCGAGCTGGGCCCAGAAGACGTCCGCATCTACCTGGGCGGCTTCCTCGGCCACACCTTTCAGAAACTCGCTGCGGCGGAACACATTCACGATATCAATGTGCCCTTCGATGTCTTTCAGGGAGTCCACGGCCGGAATGTCAAAAACTTTTTCCACCGTTGGGTTCACCGGGATGATCTCATAACCGGCTTCAAGCATGACTTTGCTGATCTGGTACGACGTCCGGTACGGGTTATCTGACAGGCCGACGACCGCGATACGCTTGCTGCGGTCAAGAATGGCCCGTATTTCCTGTCGTTCAGGGTTTTTCATTGGGGATTCCTCCTTTAAATACTAACTAGCAGGCGGTTAATTGCCGCCAAGCAGATTGTTTTCCTCCAGGTACGTTCGGGCAACTTCCCGGTGATCCGCGTTTTCATAGTCCACCTGGTAGTTCATTTCCTGCATTTCTTCATTGGTAATCTGGCCGCCAAGACGGTTTAACGCCTCTTCCAGGCCGGGGTTGTCATCCAGGGTTTCCTGCTTCAAGAGCGGAGCGCCCTGGTACGGCGGAAACACATTTTCGTCGTCTTCTAGTACGGTAAGCCCGTACTCTATGATATACGCATCGGTGGAGTAGGCGTCAATTAAATCGATCTGGCCCTCCTGCAGGGCATTCGAACGAAGGCCGGCATCAAGAGTTTCCACTTCGTCAAACTCAAACCCATACGTCTCGACAATCGCGGGATAACCGTCGGTCTGACGGTCAGCAAATTCGAAGGTAAACCCGGGCACAAGCTCATCGGTATGCGGCTCGAGCTCGGAAATCGTTTCAATTCCGAGGCGGTCCGCCTCTTCCTGCCGGAGCGCCAGCGCATACGTATTGTTGTACTCCATCGGCTCCAGGTAGGCCAGGCCGTCATCTTCAAGCAGGCTGCGCGCCTCTTCGTATACTTCCTCGCGGGTGCTTCCGGCCGGTACCCCCTGGTCATACAGGTTGGCGGTAACGGTACCGGTAAACTCCGGATAAATATCAATGTCGTCGGACTCCAGGGCGTTAAACGCGATGCTGGTGCTCCCCAGGCCGGCCTCAACGCTCGTCTCAAGATCGGTGTTTTCCTCAATCAGGAGCGAATACATGTTGGCGAGTATTTCAGGTTCGGCCCCTTCCTTCCCGCCGATCACGAGCTCTTCCTGCTGGGTGGAGGCGAGCGCCGGGGTGATGACGACTAACAGGGCCACGCCGAGAACAACTGCTACGGGAGCAAGCGCTTTGCCCTGGGAGGTGCGTTCTGTGATCCGCAGCACCAGGTCAAAAAACAGGGCCAACAGAGCGGCTGGAATGGCGCCGAGCAGAATATAGGCGTTGTCTGCCCGGTCGATGCCCGTCATGATGAAATCACCGAGGCCTCCCGCACTGATCAGAGCCGCTAAGGTGGCGGTCCCGACAATCAAGACCATGGAGGTCCGGATCCCGGCCATGATCACCGGCATGGCCATCGGCAGCTCAATTTTGCGCAGGCGCCGGAAGGAATTCATCCCCATGCCGGTGGCCGCTTCCACAAGAGCCGGATCCACGCCGGCGATGCCGGTGTAGGTATTACGCAGGATCGGAAGCAGCGCATAGGCGGTCAACGCGACCACTGCCGGCACCGTGCCGATCTGGTTGAGTATGAGAATCATAAACCCGAGAAGGGCCAGACTCGGGATCGTCTGCAGCACAGCGGCGACGCCGATGATTGGTTCGGCAATCGACCGGCGCCGGGTTAAAAGCACGCCGACCGGCACCGCAATAAACGACGCGCACAAAAGCGAAATCAGGCTCATATTGACGTGCTCCCACACGAGGGTCCAGAACTGTCCCTGTTCATCAGTAAACAGCTGATACGTATTTTCGAGAAGGTTCATGCTTTCGTGTCACCTCCTGCGGATGCGAGCTTTGCTTTCTGCAGAAACTGCATGACGTCTTTGTAGCTGAGCGCCCCCACGAGCCGCCCTTCCTCGAGCACCGGCAGCGCTTCGGCCTCGGTGTCATTAAAGGTTCTAAGGGCGTCGTACAGCACGTGATCCGGGGAAATCACGGTTTTCTGGGACGTGATCGAGTCGCCGTCCCGCCGGCCGAGAAACGTGTCGTTCTGGTCGAAAATATAGAGCGGCGCCGGGTACAGCGGCATCTCGGGCATATCGTGGACGCTTGCAATGTACTGGCTGTCCCGCCCGCTCATGACCGATCGGACCGGGGTATCCCATTCGTCCCGGCGGTCGCCGATAAAGTCGCGCACAAAATCGTTGGCCGGTTCATTTTTCAGCTCCCGGGGCGTGCCGGTCTGGACGACGTCGCCATCTTTCATGAGACAGATCCGGTCGCCGAGGGCGAGCGCTTCGTCCATGTCGTGGGTAACAAAGACGATCGTTTTCTGGATATTCTGCTGCAGGGCCCGGATGTCCTCCTGCAGCTGCTCCCGGCTCAGCGGATCGAGCGCGCTGAACGGCTCGTCCATCAGAATAATGTCCGGATCGGCAGCAAGGGCCCGGATGACCCCGATCCGTTGCTGCTGGCCGCCGGAGAGCTCCGACGGCTTCCGGTTGCGGTATGTATCCGGGTCGAGACCGACCATCTCCAGCAGTTCATCGACGCGGTCCTTGATCTCGTTTTTCTTCCAGCGCCGCATTTCCGGAACAACCGCAATGTTTTCCGCGATGGTCATCGTCGGAAACAGCGCAATCTGCTGGAGTACGTACCCAATGTTCCAGCGCAGCTCGTGGCGGTCCCACTCCCGGATATCCTTGCCCTGAATATGAATCGTGCCGGCGGTGGGCTCAATCAGCCGGTTGATCATTTTCAGCGTCGTCGTCTTGCCGCAGCCGCTCGGGCCGATCAGGACGAAAAATTCCCCCTGCTCGACCGTGGCGTTGAAGTTCTGGACGGCCGGGTGTTCAGCGCCCGGAAACGTCTTTGCAATGTCAGTGAATGTAATCATGCCAATCCCCCTCTAATGGTTCTGGTGCAAGGGACATCTAAAATATTAGAGTCTCTACTTTATTTCACAAAAGCGCCTCCTTCAAACGTCCCGGAGCGGAAATTCGCCGCCGGAGGCGCCGGCGGGATCAGGACCAGCGGTACAGGCTCTGATATTTGTGGGACAAATGAGCGAGCAGCGGCTCCGGGTTCGTCCCCTCCCCGGTGGCGGCCGTAACGATATCGGCCGGGCGCTTCATCCGCCCATGCTGGTGCACGCGTTCGGTCATCCAGTGCCGGATCGGCGCAAGGTCGCCGCTTGCAACCAGATCGTCGAATGCCGGAAGGTCACGGACTATGGCCTGCTGAAACTGGGCGGCGTAGATATAGCCAAGCGCATACGACGGAAAGTAGCCAAAGGCCCCGCCTGCCCAGTGCACATCCTGCAGCACGCCTTCCGCGTGATTGGATGGCAGGACGCCGAGGTACTGCTTCATTTTTTCATTCCAGGCCTCCGGCAGGTCCTTTACCTGCAGGCTGCCTTCGATCAGGGCTTTTTCCAGCTCGTAGCGGAGAATGATGTGCAGCGAATACGTCATTTCATCAGCTTCGATCCGGATCAGGGACGGCTCGACGCTGTTGACGGCAAAATAAAAATCATCGAGGGCCACGTGCTGAAACTGGCCGCCGCTAAGCTCCTGGAGTTTGCCGTAGTTGTTTTCCCAGAACGAGCGGGTCCGCGCCACGAAATTTTCCCAGAAGAGCGATTGCGACTCGTGAATGCCCATGGACGCCCCGTCCGCTAAAATGGTGCCGGCCAGGTCCGTGCCGAGGTTCTGCTCATACAGCGCATGGCCGCCTTCATGGATCGTACCGAACACGGCGGTGCGGAAATCGTGTTCGTCGTATTTGGTCGTGACCCGCACGTCGTTGTGGTTCAGGCCGACGGCAAACGGGTGCACGGCTTCATCAAGCCGTCCGGCATCAAAGTCGTACGTCATCTGCCGGAGCACGTGCTCGCTGAAGGCACGCTGCCGGTCCTTTGGAACATGGGCATGCAGAAACGATGTATCGGGCCGGGCCGGGGCTGCTTTCACCTGTTCCACAAGCGGCAGCAGGCCGTCCCGGAGCTTGGAAAATGTATCATCGAGGGTCGAGACGGTCATGCCGGGCTCAAAGTCATGCAGCAGCGCGTCGTATGGATGCGCCTCGTACCCGAGGTAATCGGCGAACCGGCGCTGGTACGCCACAATTTCTTCCAGGTAGGGGCGGAAACTTTCGAAATCCCCGGAGGCTTTCGCCTCTTCCCAGTATGATTCCGTTTTGGAAGTGAGCGTGGTGAACGCTTGATACTCGTTCCGGGGCAGGCGCTCCATCCGCTCCACGTCCACCAGGGTCTCTTCCGCAGCCCGCCGCGCAACGGCGGAGACCTGCTCCGCCGCTTCCGGTTCGAGCAGATGCTGGCTCATGTCCTTCAGGTGCCCGGAGGTTTTTCGGGCAAACAATTCGGCGGCAAGAGCCCCCACCACTTCCGAGCGTTCCTCCATGCCTTTTCTGGGCGCGCCGGTCCGCGCGTCCCAGCCAAGCAGGCTGAGCGCCTGGTCGTAGGCATTGAGGCTGCGCTGTTCGTTCAAAAACTCCTGTTCGATTTGTGCATAATCCGGCATGACGATTCCTCCTTGATATGAACTCTGTTTGGTATGGCTCCTTCCTTCATGATATAACAAAGAGTGGAAGGGAGCGAAAGATACGTATGCAAATGACCATTACCGAAGAAGCCGGCCAGCACTACAAGCAGGAAATGGATCTGGCCGACGGTGCCGCGGTGCGCCTGTTTGTCCGCATTGGCGGCGTTGGCTCCGGCGGATTTTCCATCGGGGTTGACCCCGGCGAGCCGTCCGCCGTCAGTTACCAGACAGAAGCAGGCGGCCTCCGCTTTTTTGTCGAGCCGCAGGACCAGTGGTACCTCGACGGCATGACCATCAGCTATCATCCGGCCATCGACTATCTTCATTTCGATAACCCCCGGCTCGGGGACACCGACCACCCGAACAATTAAGACGGGCGCGGGGGCCTTGGTCCCCAGTACTGGTAATAATCTGTCTTGAGATTGCCATTGTAAAGCTTGCGCCGTTTGGTCGCCTGCCGGCCGAACAGCGCTTCAAACCGTTCGTGCGACGTCAGGACGTAGTAGGACCAGGTCGGCGTCTCCCGGGCGATCTGGCCGAGTGCCTGATACATTTTCTCCACCTCGTCGCGCTCCCCGATCCTTTCCCCGTACGGCGGATTACTGATCACCGCCCCGTACTCGCCTTTCGGCTTAAAATCCCGTGCCGCCATCTGCTTAAACGTAATCAGGCCGTACATGCCGGCTTCCTTGGCATTTTCCTCGGCGACTTCAATCGCTTTGGGGTCCAGGTCGCTGCCCATAATCATCAGCGGCTGGTCGTCGCGAAGAAGGTCTTCGGCCTCCTGGCGTGCGGTTTCCCATTGCATGGCTTCGGCCCACGGCCACGTTTCGCTGACAAACGAGCGGTTTACGCCGGGCGCCATGTTCTGGCCGATCATGGCCGCTTCGATGGGGATCGTCCCCGAGCCGCAGAATAAATCCACCAGCGGGCGGTCCGGGTGCCAGTTGGCGAGTGTGATCAGGGCCGCGGCGAGCGTTTCCTTGAGGGGGGCCCGGGCATGCGTTTCCCGGTAGCCGCGCTGGTTCAGTCCGGCTCCGGACGTGTCGAGCGACAGCACAGCTTCATCCTTATGCAGCGCCACTTCGAGCCTAAAGAGCGCTCCGTTTTCCGGGAACCATTCGCTCTGGTAGGACTGCTTCAGCCGTTCCACGATCGCTTTTTTGACGATTGCCTGGCAGTCCGAGACGCTGAACAGGGTAGATTTGACCGAGCGTCCGCTGACGGGAAATTCGGCATTTTCGGGCAGAAACTTCTCCCACGGGAGGGCCTTCGTCTGTTCGAACAGCTCGTCAAACGTTACCGCAGCAAACGAGCCGATTTTGATTTTAACCCGGCCGGCGGTCCGCAGCCACAGGTTGGCCCGGGCGATGCCCTCGGCGGGCGCTTCGAATTCCACCCGGCCGTTTTCGGTGCGCAGGTGCCGGTAGCCGAGCGCTTTGATTTCTTTGGCGACCAGGGCTTCGAGCCCCATCGTTGCCGTGGCGATTAAGGTGTATGTTGGTTGTGTCATAGGTTCCTCCTTGGAGTGAAATATCCGTTCATATCTACTAAAAAAACCCCTGAATTCCTCCAGGGGTTTTGCTTCAAGAAGCCGGGGCCGTTCGTGTAAGCCATGTTCTGTTCCCTTGTGCTGCCAGCGGCTGTTCACCTTGCACTCGGGTGGTAATCATCTATCTGCAGAAAACTTCTGCCCTTTCGTTCCGTTGTATTCCTTCCGAAAGGCGCCCCTACCTAATTTTGGGTTTCTCGCTCGAGGGGTTTACCGCGTTCCACTCCGGCCGTTTCCCGCCGGACTACGTCACTGTGGCACTGTTCAGGGGACTCCAGCCATATCCGGTGGGACACAGGCTGTTTCCCCGCCGTCAGCCCCGAAACGGAGCTGCTCTGACTTATGGTTTCGTCAGACACGAACACTACAGCCGTCTCAGGCTGTGCGAGCATGGACTTTCCTCTGCATGGGTACATGCAGCGATCACCTGAACGGCTCCCGGCTCTGTATGACCATGAACCATTATATCGGTTCCGGGCAGGAGAAGCAAGAAAAGAAATTGCCGCTCAGCACGAATCCTCCCTGCGCGAAGCGAGCACGGCCTGCCTGGCGAGCCGGTCGGCGGCCCGGTTCTCCCGGGACGGCACCCATTTCAGAAAACAAAGAGGCAGTTCTTCTTCAGCACGCAGGATTTTGGCTAAATACGGCTGGTACAGCTTTCGTTTCACAAACCGTTTTTCCACCGAGGCATTCACAAGCTGCGAATCCGTACGGATAGAGGCCGAATGCCAGCCACGCTCGCGACAGAGTTCGTACGCGTACACACACGCCTCAAATTCCGCTTCGTTGTTGGTCAGGCATCCGAGCGGGCGGGAAAATTCCTCCACGCTGCCGTCATCGTGCCTGACGAAAACCCCGACGCCGGAAGGCCCGGGCTGGCCGGCGCTGGCCCCGTCAATGTGAATGGTGCGCATATCTTCCGGTTCCCGCCTTTAATCGTATAGTTTTTTGCCGAATACTTCTTTTTCGAGGTTCGAGAGCCGCTTTAAAATATCGTAATTGGTTGTCCCGGCTGCCGGTTCGGCTGCGGCGGCGTTTGATGGGGTGTCCGGATTGCCGGCACCGCTTTCGGAGCGGGTGGAAATCGACGACGTCACGGTGCGCTGGTAGCGGGAGTCGCCCTCCGGCGACGCGGCTGTGCGCTGCTCCGGCGAGCGGTTCAGCTGGTCTTCAAGCTCGCGTACCTTTTGTTCGAACTGTTCATAGTCCTGAATAATCATGTCCAAAAATTGGTCGACTTCGTCTTTGTTGTAGCCTTTGACACTGTTTTTGAAATCTTTGTCTAAAATGTCTTTGGCAGTTAACTGTGTCTGTTCCATCAGCAAGGACCACCTCTGCTTTATTTGTATGATACATTCGCGGGCGCCGGCGCCTGCCTGGCGGACGGCCGCGCATTTATCTGCTTACATTCTTTCAGAATACATGAAAAAAGTCAATTTCCTTCCTGCGCCTACCCGTCCCATTCCCGCTCGGCTTCCTCCCGGACCGTTTCCTCAAGGTCCTCCGGAACGATCGTATAGACTGGATAATGGTCGCTCTGCTGCCGGCGCTCGGCGGAGGCAAGCATATACTTCGGCACGCCCTCCTGCTCTTCGTCATATAAAATCAGGAGCGCGTCCGTATGGGAAATAATAAAGTCGTTTTTGGCCTTCAGCTGCGACGGATTCACATACGGGCGCTTGGAAATCGCGTCCACGTAGTCCGCGCTCTGTTTTAATTCCGCATAGGCGGTGCGGACGTGCTCCGGCCAGATGGAATCCTGTTCAAGAAACGGTTCCAGCACGGCGAGCCGGATATGGTCGTACTCCTCCCGTAGCTCGTTCCAGGCTTCGGCGGCCCACCATTCCACCCCGGGCTGGCCGGAAATAATCAGCCATTCGCTGCCCTCTTCAATCAGGGCCCGCAGCCGCTTCTCGAGCGTTTTCCGGATGTAGGCAATTTCCGGGGCGTCGTCTTTGAAGATGCCGAGTTCGGCCGGCTTGTAGCCGGTCGCTGCCAGGCGCCTCAAGACGTCCGCCCCCGTTTGGCCATCAGGCGCTCCAGCCGTTTGTGCAGATCGGCCTGCTTGCCGGCAGGAAGCTTGAGCCCTGCCCGTTCCGCCTTGCTCTGCACACCTAAAGCATACAGAAGCGCGCGTTCGGGATTTTTCGCCTGGTGCTCTTCCCATTTGGCAAGCTCCACCCCGGCCTCGAGCGTATACCGGGAATCCTCGTTACGCTCCCAGACCTTTTCAAACCAGGGGACTGCCTCGGCGTACCGGTGCTGTTTCTTCAGGTTGACGCCGTAGCGGTGCATCGTTTCCCCATCACCTTCCCCGTTTTCGACCATCGCCGTGTAATGCTGGGCGCTTTTGGTCCATTCCTTCTGCTGGTCAAACCATTTGGCGACGGCAAGCGACTGTTTTTCGCTGCCCCCGTCGGCAAGAATTCGTTTGGAAATATCAATGTAAAGCGTAATAAGCGATAAAATATCCTGTTCATTGTGTTCCAGGATGCCGGTCACAAACTCGGGAAGCCCTTCGTTCACATAGTCAAAGTACAGCATCGGGGCGAGGTAGCCCGGGGTGTCGTCGTGGCGGACAAACCCGAGAATGTCCCGTTCCACCACGCTCAGCCGGCACGATTCGAGCCGGTCAGCAAACAGGCGCCGGCTCGCGTGTAAAAGGTCAAAGTGGCCAAAGGCCGGAAGCTTCGGCACCTGGTTGCGCACGAGGGTGTGGCGGGTCTGCACCTGGGGCCAGTCAAAGGATTTGCCGTTATAGGTGACCAGGTTTTCCGCCGAATAGCATTCGGTCAGAAAATAATGATACAGCGCCACTTCATGCTCGGGCCCGGGGAGAAAGTACTGTGTTACCTCGACCCGGTCGGGGTACACGCGCGCGCCGCCGAGCAGAAAGATGGTGGTGCCGGTCCCCCCTTTCAGCCCGGTCGTTTCCGTATCAAAAAACAGCAGATCCTCCGGCCGGCGCCCTTCCGGATGCAGTGGATGAAAGGCGGGTTCCTGCTGCCAGCGGTCAAACACCGTAAACAGCTCGCCAAACGAAGCGCTGCCGTGAACGTAGTCGAGCGGATACGTCACGGTGCGTTTTAAAATCGTTTCTCCGTCGTACTGTTTCGGTACAGCACCAAAGGCCTCCCACTCCTCCAGATGCCTGATGCCGGCGGCTGGTTCTGCGGGAGCGGGAGCGGCCGGGGATTCTTCCTGCAGGTGCGTTTTCATTCGCTTGAGTTTATTTTTCATGTTCACGGGCGGGGCTCACCTCCTGTTCGGCCTGAAGCCGGTGAATGAAAGCAAGCACGGTCGCTTTCGTGTTTCCGCTCAGCATAATATCCGACCCGATGCAGGACGGGCAGCCGTCATGGCACGGACAGGCGTCAATCAACGATGCGCAGTCGCGGAGCACCTCGGGCAGGTCGGCAAAAATAGTGGACGACAGGCCGACGCCGCCCGGGTAGCGGTCGTACAGAAAGATCGTCGGCTGCTCTGAATGGGTCGCCTTCATCTGCGGGACGACATGGATGTCGGACGGGTCACACATGACCCGCACCGGTGCCGTATGCCGGAGGACGTTTGCCAGCCCCATCATTGCCTGCTCCAGGGTGTCGCGCCCAAATTCCTGGACGGTGTCTTCGGGGAAATGGATCCAACAGGCATTTGTATGCAATTCTTCCTCCGGCAGGTGCACGGTGCCGGAGCCGATATTTTCAAACGTCGCCAGCTTGATTTTTTTAAAAATCGTCACCTTGGCATGCACCATCACGTCGCCGAAACCGGCGTGGTACGACGGATAGTCCGCCGTGTTGTCCTCTTCGAGCACTTTCAGCTCGACGGCCATGTTGGCATCGGTATAGTAGTCCACCCGCACTTCTTCCACGTACGCTTTTTTCTCGTCCCAGTCCAGATAAACCACCTGGTACTGCACGCCCTGGTGAATGTAGATGGCTTCGTCATGCAGCAGGGTCATCGCGCTGAAGCGGTCCATCTGCCCGATCACCTTCGACGCGGACGGCACCGTCTGGTCGATGATGACAACATTCTCCTGCGAGGCCGAGCGCAGGCTGATGCCGTGCGCCGGAAAGGAATCGCTCATCCAGTACCATTTGGAGCCCCGGTGGTGCACGACATTTTCCTCCGAAAGGTACTCGAGCACGTCGCGCACGTCAACGCCGCCGAACGTATCATCGTCCCGGAACGGCAGCTCAAAGGCGGCGCATTTCACATGATCCACGAGAATGATCAGGTTATCGGGATGGATGCGCGCCGTTTCCGGATTTTTCTCCAGAAAATAGTCGGAATGCTGGATCATGTACTGGTCGATCGGATTGGAGCTTGCGATCATTACGATCAGCGACTCCGACTGACGCCGTCCCGCGCGCCCGGCCTGCTGCCAGGCGCTTGCAATCGATCCCGGATAGCCGGACATGATGCACACCTGCAGCTGCCCGATGTCGACACCGAGCTCGAGCGCGTTGGTGGAAATCACGCCCATGATGTCGCCGGAACGGAGCCCTTCTTCAATGGCCCGCCGCTGGTTGGGCAGGTAGCCGCCGCGGTAGCCGGTCACAAGGCTCTGCTGGCCGGTCTGTTTGCTGTTTAAATGCTGCAGGTGGCTCAAAATCACCTCCACCATCACCCGGCTTTTCGTAAACACGATCGTCTGGACGTGCTGCTCGAGAAATGTGTTGGCGAGCCGGTTCACTTCGGAGAGGACGCCTTTGCGGATATTCATCGCTTCGTTAATCACCGGCGGATTGTAGAACACAAAATGCTTCTTCCCCTGCGGCGCCCCGTTGTTGTCTACGAGTGTGAAGGGCTGTTCGGTGAGGGTCTCGGCGAGCTCGCGCGGATTGGCGATCGTCGCAGAGGTGGTGATAAATGTCGGCTCTGCCCCGTAGTAGCGGGCAATGCGCAGCAGCCGGCGGAGCACGTTCGCCACGTGGCTCCCGAACACACCGCGGTACGTATGAATTTCATCAATGACGATATAGCGGAGGTGTTCAAACAGCGACACCCATTTCGTATGATGCGGCAGAATGGCCGAGTGCAGCATGTCGGGGTTAGTCATGACAATATGGCCGGCGCGCCGGATCGACTGCCGGATCGTCGGCGGGGTGTCCCCGTCATACGTGTAGCTGTTAATGGAAGCCCCGATCTCCTCGATAAATTCATTAATTTCACTTTTCTGGTCCTGCGCGAGAGCCTTGGTCGGAAACAGGTACAGCGCGCGCGCTTCCGGCTCGTCCATGATCGTCTGCAGCACCGGGAGGTTATAGCAGAGGGTTTTCCCGGAGGCGGTCGGCGTAATAGTGACGACATTGTTCCTCCGGCCGTAGGCCTCTTCAAACGCCGAATGCTGATGAGTGTAGAGCGAATCGATGCCGCGGGCGGCAAGCCCGGCGCGCAAGCGCTCATGCAGCTGTGCCGGGAAATCAGCCGTTTTCGCCGGCCGTTCATCAACGGTGTGCCAGAATTCTATATTGGGGGCAATGGACGAGTCAGTTTTCATCCACTGCATTAACTCCTGTAAGGATTGTTTTTTCATGATTGTTCACCTCAGCATACTTCCATTATAGCGAATGTATGTTTGTTTTTCTATCCCGGCTGTTTTTAGTGTTATAACACAGAAAAGGCTTCCCGCAGTTGCATACGGGAAGCCTTTTCGAGACGTGAGCGTTATTTAGTGTTGGTATGGTAGTCATTAATCATATCGAGAATCGTCCGGTTTTCCTCTTCCGGGGTGTAACGGTCTTCTTTCGATCTTGTGAAATGACGCATCCTAAATCGCTCCTTTTTGTTAATGTTGTTATAATGTAATTCAAAGTATATACCGTTGTTATAATACAGTCAACGGTTATTTCAATATTTTTCGAATTTTTTATAAAAAAATCCCCTACCTGATGGCAGAGGGCGTCCGGACAGGGAGTCAGCGACCGGTCGCGGCACGGATGCAGCTGTCGATCGTTTTGACCAGCGTATTAATTTCCGGCTTGCTTACCTGGGCGTCAGCTCCGACGTTTTTCCCTTTATGGAACAAATCCGCTGTAATCAGCGAAGAAAAAATAACGACCGGGACGTGGCGGAGATGGTCGTGCTCTTTGATTTTCCTGGTAAGATGATGGCCGTCCATCTGGGGCATCTCAATGTCAGTAATCACTAGATCTGGAAGGCTTGCGGCTCCCCCGTCCCTCAGTAATTCCTCGAGGTATTCATAGGCTTCCCGTCCGTTTTCAAAGGAACGGTGGCGCTTGTAGCCGGCTTCTGCAAGGGTATCGGCAATCAAGTGTTTGAGCACAGGGGAATCTTCCGCGATCAGCACGGTCGCATTTTCCCGTTCCGGCGTATAGGCCGGCAGATGCTGGTCAAACAGCGTGTCCGGGGAGATATCGCTGATAATTCGTTCGTAGTCGAGCAGAAAGACCATCGCATGCTCCATTTTGACAATACCGATGGAGCGGGCTTCAATCCCCTGGGACAAAGCATTGGGCTTTTCAATATCCTCCCAGCTGATCCGGTGAATACGCGACACTTCTTCGACGTGAAAGGCTACTTTCACCTGGTTCAGCTCTGCGATAATGTATTTATCGTGGCGGGCATCGTCGGCTCCGTCGTAACGCAGTACTTTTTTCAGGTCAATGACCGGAATGACTTCATTGCGCAGGCGCACAATTCCTTTGACGTGCTCATGATGGTTCGGCACCGGAGTGACCTCCACCTGATGAATGATTTCGCGCACCTTTAAGACATTAATGCCAAATTGGCTGTTTCCGACGGAAAATAAAACGATTTCGAGCTCGTTGGTTCCTGATTCCAATAGAATATTTTTTTCACTTGCTAAAGACATGCCGTTTCCCTCCCGGTTCTCTTTACTTTATATATCGGCCCCGCCCGGCCGGTGTTAAAGATTTGCAGCCAGGAGTTTTTCATTTTTGGATGTTTTTGTCTCGTATCGGGAAGGTATAGAAGGAGCAGGAGGCTGATAAAATGAAAGCACTTGTTATAAATGAAGCCGGCGGCCCCGGCCAGCTGCAGGAAACCGATATGGAGGTGCCGGAGCCGGAAGCTCATGAGCTCCGCATCAAAGTTCACGCTGTGGGATTAAATCCGGTCGATTATAAATTAATGGAATCTCCTCTCCCGGAATGGTCGTTCCCTCACGTTTCGGGACTGGACGTGTCCGGGGTAGTCGATGCAGTTGGCGCGGATGTAACCGATTGGTCAGCCGGTGATGAAGTGTATTATCATGGAAATATGACAGAAGACGGTGGGTTTGCGGAATTTACGACTACGCGGGCGGACGTGGTGTCATCAGTGCCGAAAGGCCTGACGCATGTGGAAGCAGCGTCGATGCCGACGGCCGGTTTCACGGCCTACCAGTCGCTGTACCGGAAGGCCCCGCTCCGCCCTGGCCAGACGATTATGATTCAGGCTGGGTCCGGCGGCGTAGGAAGCTTTGCCGTACAGCTTGCCAAGCATCTTGGGCTCACCGTGTTTTCCGCCTGTTCGGACGAAAATGCAGACTACGTGAAAGAGCTGGGGGCCGATCAGGTGATTGACTACCGCAGCCAGAACGTGGTGGAAGAAGTACACAAATTAACCGACGGCCGTGGGGTCGATGTGGTTCTTGATCTGGTCGGCCGCGAGACAGCCACCGAAGCCCTGGATTACCTCGCGTTTAACGGGCATTTGATTGCTGTGGTTGAATGGCCCGACCTTTCCCACTACGTAGCAAAAACGCTCGCCCCTTCGATTCATGAAGTGGCACTTGGATTTGTGTACCGTTCTGATGATGAAGCACAGATTAAAGACCTCGGCTACATGGCACGGGAGCTTGGAGAGCTTGCTTCGCAGGGAAAAGTGAAGCCTTCCCTCAACCGCACGATCAGCTTCCAGGAGGTCCCGAAAGCACTACAGGAAATGCAGGATGGCCATACACGCGGGAAAATTGTAGCCTCATTTGATACGTAAATATGCTCTCAAGCCCTTTCCTAAATAAGGATGGGGCTTCTTTTTTGCTTTTTTCTCCTAGCTTTTCAATTTTATTTTTGTAATAAATACGGTAATTGAAATTTTAGTTACGAACCGAACGGCTACGTTCGGCGGTCAGCGTATCGGAGCTCCTCCCGTAATAAACCACGGCCGCTGCTCATGCCATTGGATGCTCCCGGCTACATCAAACGCGCTGGAAACCTCTTCATCCGTCAGCACGTTCTGTTTCTTTCCATCCGCCTGAACCCGGCCATTTTTCATAATCGTTGCAGCTTCTACGGCTCCCGGCAGCTCTTCAAGGTGATGGGTTACATACAGCACGGTCGGTGCCTCCGGGACTTGCAGCGACGTTTCAAGCCCTTCGATCAGCTCCTCTCTTCCCTTCACATCGAGGCCGGTACAGGGTTCATCAAGAAGGAGCAGCTTTGCTCCTGTCGTCCACGCCCTCGCAAGCATTACCCGGCGCTTCTCCCCCTGGGAAAGCGCGGCATACGGTACGTCTCTGTACTGTGATACCCCGAACGTGCGCAGAGCTTCCTCCGCCCGTTCCATGGCCGTCTCCGGTGCCTGTTCGTAAACACCGATGCTCGCAAAATAACCGCTTAAGGCGACGTTGCGGGCAGTTTCCCCCGCGCGGTGCTGGTACTGATCGTCCAGGGCGTTACTGACAATGCCGATTTCCCGGCGGAGCTTCTGCATGTTCACCCTGCCATGCCGGCCAAACCAGGTGTGCACTTCTCCTTCCGTGGCCCATACCTGCCCTAAAATCACCTGCAGCAGCGTGGTTTTGCCGGAACCATTTAAGCCGAGAAGAGCACGGTGTTCGCCCTGATTGACTGCAAACGAAACGTCCTCCAGCCGGCTCCGCCCGTTCGTCCGCACGCTGACGTTTTTTATATCCACTAAACGCTCCATCACCTGTCCTCCTTACGCCTCCGTCTGTTCATACAAATGAATGTTGTTGGCAATGGTCTGGTTTTTATTTTTCAGCATCCATTTGAGCGTTGGATGATAGTCAAGCACCGGCGACGGCTCCAGCAGATGCCACGTATCTTCGTCGGCCGCTCTGGCTTCCGGCGTTGTCCCGGGAGAGGCATGCAGCTGGAATTCCTGCAGCCCCTGGCACCCGCCCGTAAATTCGTAGGCAATCGTAATCGTCTGTTTATCCTCCAGGCGGCGAATCGCGTCGGCCGCCCGGTCGGTCAGCTGTATTTGCATAGCTTCCCCCTCCTTTTTCATTGTCCATTATAGCAAAGCTTCCCCCGTTATATAAAAAAGAAGCCCCGGAAGGCTTCTTTTTAGGCGTTTAACGGCAGCGGCCGGTGCAGGATCTTCACTCGTTCCGGAAGCTCCCCGGACTTGCGCGCTTCCATTAGTCTCCGGTACATCCGTTTGCCGCCCACTGCATTCGCTGAGTGTATGGTAATTTTTGAAGGTATAATTTGTTTTTCGAGTAAATACAGCACAACGGAAAAACCGTTAAAATACTTCGTTCCCAAGTCATGGTCAAGCGACAGATGGCTGACGTCAGCCGTGTTTTGCAGCAGTCGCATGCATTCTTCCGCTGTTTTCACCAATACGTGATTATCCGGAGACTGTCGGACGTCGTCTAAAAAAATATTTGTTCCGTTCATGTCCCCATCCTTTATCTTGCAGAGTACTTGTAGTATAACACACTCACTCCGTCTGTCCAACCAGCCTCCGGAGCTCTGCTTCCAGCCGCGCCCATTCCCGCTCGCTATCTTCTGTTTTTTCCTGCTTCAGCCACTCTGTCTGCCGGGCTGCCGCCGCCTCCCAGCCGTCCGTGCGCTGCTTCCACCGGGCTGCCGCTGCCGCTTCCGCCCAGGCATAGACGTTTGCTTTCACTATTTGCAGCTCTTCTTCGACCACGGGCCGCAGCTTTTGTTCGAGCACTTCCCGGTACGCTTTGTTTTCCCCTCTCAGGAAGAAATCATGGTGCGAGAGCGTTTTCCACTCCCCCTCCACCGCTTCGGCGACCAACGGCACCTCCGGCGGAGAAAATTCGATTGCCGGAAAAGCTTCGTCCTCTCCCGAAAACACATAACGAAAATGGTTCGGCAGCTGCTGCCTCCAGTATTGTTCCTCTTCATTCATCGCCTGCTGGACCCACCGTTCTACCCGCGCCGTCGTAACCCTTGTTTCCTGCATGAACCGCTGCAGCACCTGCTGGACTGCTTCTGTCGTTTTCCGGCGCAGCTGGGAACGAAACGAGGACTGGTCATGAAAGTACGCCCGCGAAAACCAAAACATAAATTCTTCCCGGTAATAATAAAACAACCGCTGGCGGACGTAGAAAAACAATTCCTCTGTTTCCTCAGCAAGCCGCTTGTCGATACGCTTCCATGACTCTGTCCACTTGTCCTGTGCGAGGAACTGCTCCAGCTGCATGATTTCGTTTTGTCTCTCCCGCGCCTGTTCGGCATTCGTCCGCTCCGCCTGTGCCCGTGTTCGTTCCACGTAGGAGCGGAGCTCTTCGGCCTCCCGGTTTCCCTCTTTGATCACAGTGGTTTCAAGCGTCGTGGAAAGAAACTCTTCAAACACGGCCTCAAACCCTTCCAGGCCGCCGGCCGTTTTGTCCTGCAGCGACACTTTTCCGGAAACCGGCAGGACAAGCGGGTCTCGGACACCAATGGCGGCAAGCTCTTCGCGCACATACGAAAGCACCTCCTCGAGCTCCTGCCGGTTAGAAGCAAGATCCGCTGCGTTTACGAGAAAAATCAATTTATCGTAGGAAAACGTTTGGTTCACCGCAGCCAGCTGCTCCAAAAATGCTTTATCCCCGCGCGAAAATGCATGGTTGTAATACGATAAAAACAAAATGGCGTCCGCCCGCTGCATTTCCTGGAAGGAAATGTCTGCGTGGCGCTGATACACCGAATGAATACCGGGGGTATCGACTATTTCCATGCCCTGCCCGGTCCACGGAGAAGCAAGATAAACGTCCGCCCGTTCAATCATCATCGCCTGCGCTTCTGTTCCAGCCGCCTGCTGAAAGGCTTCGAGGGAGACTGCCTCCGAATGGCCCGCGCTGCGCTGCTGCTGTTCGTAGGAGGAGGCGTACTGATCAAGCATTCTTTTTTCTTCCTCCCGCATCGCATCGAAGGCGAGCGGCTCCAGCTGCTCCTGTTCCAGCTCGGTCCGCTTCTGCTTTTCTGCTTTTTCCGCCCGTGCCCGGGCCTGTTCTTCGTAAGCATCGTACCGGTCGTGCCACTCTGTGACATGATCCAGGCGCACCTCAAACGGGGCCAGCAGGTCGTTCATGTCCTGAAGCACATGGGCCTGCTGCTTGTAATAAATCACTGCGCTCCGGTCCGGATGCCGGCCGTCCGGTGCTTTCAAATGAGTGATCGCCGCTGTAGTTGGATTCGCCGACACCGGCAGGACGGTTTCTCCCGCCATGGCGTTGGCTACCGTGGATTTCCCGGCACTGAAGCCGCCGAAAAAGGACACCCGGAACGACTGCTCCCGGAGCCTTGCCGCCCGGGCCTCCAGCCGCTGGGCAAAGCCTTCAAGCGGTACGTACGGCTTCACCAGCCGGGCAAGCTTTCGCCACTGCTCTGCCGTCGCCTCCGGATCGGGGCGGCTGTCCCGGCTTCCCCCAGAAGCGGCCAGGTAGTTTTCGTACCATTTTTTTACCGAATAGGTTTTATTCTCCGCAGAGGGGGCTACTGCCTGCGCTGCCGGTTCTGTCTCGAGGCCGGCCTGAGACAGCGGCACCGCATGCCCGGACCACCACTGCTGCTGGGCCTCAAGCAGGTCCTTTGCCTGATAAAATTCGCGGCGCCAGTCTTCATAAGTCCGCCAGGCTTTCCGGTTGGCTGCTGCTTGTGCTTCCTGCTGCCGGGCTTCCGTCTGCTTCTGGTCCCGGGCCGCTTCTAAAAAGAGCGGCATCCATTCAGCAAGCTGCCGGCGGTACGCCGTCTGCATTTTTTCTTCCAGGTTGCGGCAGTAAGTTCTTGCATAGGCTTCCGTGAGGCGTGCCCCCTTGTTTTCCGCATCCTGGAGCATGGCAGCATCCGCCCGCACTTCCATAGCGTCAATCGCGGCTTCCACCTGCGGGCTTCTGCCGGCGTAGCGTTCGGCGGTCTGCTTCATGTCCCGTTTTAAATGATTTTCGAGTTCGTTTTTGATGTTTTCATTCAGCTCTTTGATCAGCCGGGCTTCCCGGTCCCTGCGAACCTTAGTCGTTTTTTGGGTGCCCAGCCAGCTTTTAACACGAAAGGTCACCAGGCGGGATTCCAGATAGTCACGCACTGCCGCCCGCGTATGGTAGGGCATCAGCTTGGCACGGGCAAAGGCATCGAGGATGGTCTGGCGCATCGCTTTTTCTCCCTGCGCCTCCCAGTGCCTGAACTGTCCGGCTGCGTTCTGGTCTGCCTCTACCGCCTCGTAAAGGTCTCCGGGCGTGGTAAACGCTTTCCAAACGCCCTTGATATCTTCGCCCGGCTCCGCTGCAGAAAGACGCCGGCGCAGATGGGACACGGTGAGGTAATACGCTCTCGCCGCGCATGTCTGCCGGATGCGCTCCGTCCGCTGGCCGGCAGCGGCAGGCAGCATTCTCTTCTGCAGGGCTTCCCAGGAGGCGGCCGTGCGTTCGGGGTAAAGCGCAGACACGAAAAAAACAGCTTCGTATTCGATCTGCCGGCGGTCCAGGCTTTCCCGGATCCGGTCCTGGTAGGCCTGGAAGGAGAGCTCCCCTTCCTCATGCTTGTCCACCTGGTTAACGATAAGGCATGGTCGGACATACTGCTCGTTCAACCGCTGCAGAAACAAAAAATTTTCTTCCGACTCCACCTGCTGGTAGTCAGTCACATAAAACAGCTCATCGGCTATCATCCATTCCGACTCCGCGGCCCGCTGATGAGCGGCTTCGGTGGAATCAATGCCCGGGGTATCAAAAAGCGTCACTCCCGGCGGCAGCGGCAATTCGGGATGCCTCACTTCCACCCGTTCGGTTTCCTTGGCCATCATCCATGCATTCGTCCACGCTCCGGCCGGTACCGCTGAAGTCTGTCCGCCGGTGGTCACCTTATAGGAGGCAGCGTCTCCAGCCGAAAAGGAAACGACGTTCGCACTTGTCGGCACCGGATGGGCCGGCAGCCATTCCCCGTCCAGCATCCGGTTGATCAGCGTGCTTTTCCCTGCGGAAAAGTGGCCGCAGACAAGCACGTGGTACGCCGACGCGCTGTTTTTTGCCTTCAGCCGGCGCAAATCTCTCTTTTCGCCTGCCGTGGGCCCGGAGGCGCCTTCGAGCTTTTCGATTCCTTCACTGACCGCAGACGGCGAAAACGTATGCCGGGAAAAAAAGGCCCGGACTGCGTCATTATTCCATTGATACATTTCAAGGGTTGGCCGCTGCACCGTTACCGCTCTCCTTTTGATGCAAAAACGCCGCTCCTCCGTAGCAGGAGAAGCCGGCGCTGTTACAGCAGATAGTCTTTTTCATATAAAAATGCGTACGGAATATCCACAAATACGTACAAATCCTCCGTGATGGGATGGGAATATGTCCGAATCATTTCATCGCTGTGGAAATCCGTATACATGTCGGAAAGAATGCCTCTTTGTTCAAAATTCATGCGCACAATGTTTTCCAGAAAATACGGCCGCCAGCTCCAGTTGCGGTGGCGCTCTTCCGTCCGGTATTCCCACGCGCCGCCGCTCTGGCGCGAGGCGTTCCCAGAAAGCTGGTATCCCTCCCGGTCGCACACGTACACGCGGAAGCTCATTTCCTCGAGCGACTCTGCGGTCCGAAGCGTCCAGCCGTCGATGTCTTCCATCACGTCTGAATGCTTGAGGCGCTCGTTCAGCCGCTTGTTCAGCTCGGCGGTTAACTGGATCTGGGCTTCGATTTTTTTACGCTCCACATCGATAAAATGATGGATGTCCTTTTTCATCCGTTGTTGAAACTGGTCTTTTTCAATGAACGTCTCTTTCGGCTTATCAAGGTAGAATCCCTGGTAATACCGGGCGCCGTTGCGCCAGGCATAATTCAGCTGATTAAACGATTCAATTTTTTCAAACAAAAGCGAAGCTCCAATTTTTCTCGACAGCGTCGACAGCGAATGCAGCACGTCCCGGTAAATGCTCGGTACCGCAAAACTTTCGGAAAGCGTCACGTCCACCTTCAGCACATTGGGCTTCAAGTAGGCAAGCTGTTCCAGATGAATCGCTTCCTTGCCGAGATTATCAATCGCAACCGAAAGGCCGGCGCTCTGGGCATACTGTATAAAGTGCTTCAGGCGCGATAGGTCCTGCTGAAAATCGGTCGCTTTCAGTTCCAGGCAGATCGAGGCCGGAGCCACGCCCCATTCCTCGTACCCAAGTAGAAATTCAACCAGGCCGTCTCCTCCGTCTCCGAGAATGGTGGACGCGTCCACGTTTAAAAAAACCATATCCGTACGCTCTCCAGCTACAAACGTTTCCAGCGCAGCCCGGTGCACCTCCCGGTCAATTTCCTGCTTATACTCCCACGGCACTCCCGGGTCCCGAAAACAGTTCTCGAGCGTCTCGACACTCCCGTCCTCATTTCGAAAACGGCCGAGCACTTCATACGCAGAAATCTCCAGCTTATCTGCGCTCAGTATCGGCTGAAAGTACACCAAAATCTGTTCTTTATTCATCAATACGTCTAGCGCATCCAACTCCATCACCCAATCTTCCGCTCACATTCTTCGGCGTCTCTGCCTAGTTGTCGTTCCCGGCTGTTTTTGCACGCATCTATTATATCATCTTTTTTCCCCGGACTGAAAAAACTGTTTCCGGATTGGAAACAGTTTCAGGCAAAGTCGAATGGTGTCTCCTGATACACATAATAGTTCAGCCAGTTCGTAAACAACAGCGTCGCATGGGCGCGCCACATTTTCAGCGGGGAATACAGGTGATTGTCCTCCGGAAAGTAGTTTTCCGGCACCTCGGTTCCCAGACCGCGGCGCATATCGCGCTCAAATTCATCGCGCAGGGTGTCCGCATCGTATTCGCTGTGGCCGGTCACGTAAATCCGCTTGCGGTCCTTGGTCGCTACGATATACAGGCCGGCTTCGTCGGATTCGGATAAAATGTCCAGGTCCGGACAGGCCTCCACGTCCTCCCGTCTTGTTTTCGTGTACCGGGAGTGCGGCACGTAAAACTGGTCGTCGAACCCGCTCAGAAGCTTTTCGTTTTGGCCGTTAATATAGTGCGGGTAGACGCCGAACTGTTTTTTCGGAAGCGGATGCTTATCGATGCCGTGATGGTGGTACAGGCCGGCCTGGGCCCCCCAGCAGATGTGCATCGTGTTGGTGACGTTCTGGTCGCTCCAGTCCAGAATGCTCTGAAGCTCTTCCCAGTAATCCACTTCTTCGAACGGGATTTGCTCAAGCGGGGCCCCGGTGATGATCATGCCGTCGAATTTCCGGCTCCGCACTTCATCGATCGTTTTGTAGAACGACGACAGATGCTCGCGCGGCGTGTTTTTGGACCGGTGGGTATCCGGATGCAGAAACGACACATCCACCTGCAGCGGCGTATTACTGAGCATCCGGAGGATCTGGGTCTCCGTCCGCTCTTTTAAAGGCATCAGGTTTAAAATGACAATTTTCAGCGGGCGGATATCCTGCAGATAGGCCCGGCTTTCATTCATGATAAAAATATTTTCTTTTTCCAGCGTATTTTTGGCCGGCAGATAGTCAGGTACTTTAATAGGCATGGCGCTATCGTTCTCCTTTAACGTATTTCGGTGTTCTCTCCTTTTCTTTCTTTTATCTATATATCAAACATCGCGGCCGCCGTCTAGTCTTTCCCGTATTTGTGAAAAACGGATGGCCGCAAGGGGACCATCCGCAGTCGCTTTTTATTCTTTCCACCACGTATCGTATAACGTTGCCGGCATTTCCCGTTTATGCGCCGTTTTGTTATACATATCCACGAGCCGGTCATGGGCATCAGGATCAATGCTTTGGCCTTCGAGAAAGTCGTCGATCTGGTCGTACGTCAGCCCGAGCGCCTCTTCGTCCGGAAGGCCGGGACGGTCGCTTTCGAGATCAGCGGTCGGTACCTTTTCAAACGTCGAGGCCGGTGCTTCGAGCTCGCGCAGCAGCATCTTGCCCTGACGCTTATTCAGGCCGTACAGCGGGGCCACGTCGCAGGCGCCGTCCCCGTGCTTCGTGTAAAAGCCGGTAACCGCTTCTGCTGCGTGGTCGGTGCCGAGTACGAGCAGCCCTTCGGCTCCGGCGACGTCGTACTGGGCCTTCATCCGTTCCCGGGCCTTCGTGTTGCCCTTAATAAAGTCGGACATGGTGGTTCCAAGGGCCCGTTCAAATGCCTGCACCGACGCGTCCACGCCCGGCTGAACGTCAATCGTATACGTTTCCTGCGGCTCGATGTAGTCAAGCGCCTTCGCCGCATCGTCCTCATCATGCTGTTTTCCGTACGGCAGGCGGAGGGCGACAAATTTGAACGGTACGGCCTGCTCGGTTTCAAGCTCATCCACCGCCATCTGGGCGAGCTTGCCGGCGAGCGTCGAATCCTGGCCGCCGGAAATGCCGAGCACAAAGCCTCTGACTCCGGCTTTTTTGGCGTATTCTTTCAGAAAGTGCACCCGGCGTTCAATTTCCTGCTTGGGGTCAATCTCCGGCGTTGTTTGCAATGCTTCAATAATTTCATTCTGTGTTGCATTCATAGATTGTGCCTCCAGATTAAATTATTTAGTTGAACGGGGCGCCTGAATGCCAAACCGTTCCATCTGCGTCCACTGCTTTTCTTCCGAGAGAATATGCGCTTCATAGTCTCCCAGCAGGTCAAAGTGCGGGTAATCGTCCCGGTAATGGATCCAGCCGGCCTTCAACCCGTACTGCCTGCCCCAGCGGGCGAGCGTCTCCACATCGCGGCAGGAGGCTTTCGTCACCGTGTCACAGTCGGGAAAGCGCGGGTCATACCAGTAATGCGTCAAGAGGGCCACTTCTCCCGCCGCGGCCTTTCGTTTCCAGGCTTTTAGTTCGTGGGCTTTAATGCCAAATGCCATCGTCTCCACCGCCTTTGGCAGACCCGGCGGCCGTGGACTCCGCCAGCCGGCTGTATGCCTTATGCCAGTCCGGCAGTGCCCTTCGGATAGCTACCGGTTTGAACGTTTCCTTGCGGACGCACACGTGGCTTGAAAACGCCCGGATGCACGTCTGTCCTTTGGCGTTAGTCACAATATACCCATATTTTACACGCACTCCGTCATAAGAATCAATCCACGTTTCAATTTCCACATCCTCGCCGTAGACGGCCGGCGTTTCGTAATCGATGTTAATGCTGAGCACCGGAAACAAATAGCCGGCCCTTTCAATATCCGGATAGTAAAAGCCCATCTCCTTCATATGGTGCGTGCGCCCGATTTCGCACCAGACCACATAGGAACCGTGATGAACGATTCCCATCTGGTCCGTTTCAGCATATCGTACTTCAATTGGTGTATGAACGCTCTTCATGTCCTTCTTCTCCTTCAGATTTCACCCGTACTTCAATCGCATGCTTCACGTCTTCAGCCGTCAGCTCATGCAGGTCTTCATCGTTCTTTTCCGACTGGAACAGCCGGAAGGCCTGCTGCTGAAAGATTTCTTCGGCTACGTCTTCGGCGAGCCGGGCGTTGCCGTCCGTGTTCGAGACAGCGTACCTGCTCTCAAGCAGCTCGCGCGCCTCCGGCTCAAAATGATAGCCAAAACGCTCCACCGAACGCTCTGTAATCTCCGCCAGATCCTCCGGCGTGTACGGCGGGAAGTAAAAGGTTTTTTTAAAGCGGGATTCAAGACCCGGATTCATTTCAAGCAGCTGCTTCATCGGCTCCGGATAGCCGGAAAGTACAACCACCAGATTTTCGTCGTGCTTGGTCATTTCTTCGACGAGGGTATCCAGCGCTTCCCGGCCGAAGTCGCTCCGCGAACTCGACATCAGGGCGTATGCTTCGTCAATAAACAGCACCCCGCCGAGGGCCTCCCGGACCTTCCGCTTCGTTTTTGCGGCCGTCTGGCCGACATACTCGGCCACCAGGTCGCTGCGGCCGGCCACAATGCAGTGCCCCCGTTTTAAAAAGCCGTATTCCTTCAGGATGCCGGCGTACACCTGGGCAAGCGTTGTTTTGCCGGTGCCCGGCGGCCCGGAAAAGACGGTGTGCAGCTGAATCGGCACAGTCGGGGCTCCTTCTTCGCGGCGCTGCTGCTGTACGCGGATAAAGGAGGCGAGCTTTTTCATTTCCTGCTTCACGTGGTTGAGACCGATAAAGTCATCAAGCTGCTGGACGGCGGAGCGTTTGTCCTTCGGCTGCTCGCCTTCAGGTTCCTCAATATCTCCGGCCGTCAACAGCGAAAAGTCATCGATGCCGATATAATCCTGATTGCCGATCGCCGCCCCTTTTTGGAAGATGCTGTCGAGCACAATGTTTTTGACTGTTCGCCCGTTGCCGAACGTTTCATCCACCTGCTCTTTTTCGATCCGCTCTTCAAGCACCCGCTTGCTTTCCTCGCTTAGGAAAAAGTCGTTTTCAAGCGCGACTTTCTCCCCGATCTCCATCAGCTCATCCATGCTGTAGTCGGGCAGATGGATATGATTGCTTTCCGGAAACCGGCTGCGAAGCCCCGGATTGGCATGCAGGAACTGCCGCATTTCCTCCGGGTAGCCGGCCAGGATAACCGCGAACGTGCCGGCATATTCCCCGCTCGTCATCGCAGACACCAGGGTGTCAATCGCTGTTTGTCCAAAATCGTTTCCGGCCATGCCTTCGCGTTTTAAGCTGTAGGCTTCGTCGATGAACAATACGCCGCCGACCGCTTCCTTGATCAGCGCCATCGTCTTTTCCTCGGTCTGGCCGACATACGAGCCGACAAGCCGCGAACGGTCGGTTTCGAGCACTTCATCGCGCTGAAGCAGGCCGAGCTGGTGATAAATTTTAGCAAGCAGGCGAGCGAGCATCGTTTTGCCCGTGCCGGGGTTTCCTGTCAGAATCATGTGAAGGCTTCGTTCATCCTTCCACTGGTACCCCTGCTCCTTCCGCCGCTTCTGGTACTGCAGGTAATGATACATGTTATGCACACGGGACTTCACGCCGTGCAGGCCGATCATGTCATTCAGCTCTTCCAGCGGATCGGTATACTCCTCGCCCACCTTCGTGAGCGAGCTCGACGCTTCGTTCCACTTTTCCTTCAGCTGCTCCACATGGCTGATCGCTTCTTTGATTTCGCGGACGGCCTCCGGCGAATAAAAGGACCCCGATGCAGTGTCCATGTAGGTCTGCGTACTTGACGCCAGCCGCTCACACGCCTGCTTAATGTTTTCAAGCAGAAACGGAAGCTCCCGCAAATGCTCGTTTTCCACTTCGTTCAAAAAGTCTACTGTCAATTCTTCCGGATTCCACGTATCGAGCGTATCGTCCAGATACTGGATCATCTGCCGGCACTGCTCCCGCAGCTGTTCAGCCACCCGGTAGCGGGCCGACGCCGGGTCCGTTTCGCGAAGCGGCGTCAGCTGGGTATCCAGAATGTTTTCCTGGATGCTGTCGATCCGCTCCATCGGCCGCAGCTGCTGCAAAAGCGGCACCGTGTCATCGAGCTCTTCTGCTTTTTGCAGCCAGTTGCGGATCATCGGATCAAACCGGCGCTGGTGCTTCCACCGGTCTCTGGCCATCAGGGCGTACACGCGGGCGCAGCCGGAAGGCTGATCGCTCTCCTCGAGCGTCCGGATGCACTCATAGGCCCGTTTGACCGTAATGTTGTTTTCTTCTTTTTCCCATCTATCGATTATATCGTAAATATTATTTTGCTCATTAATTTGCAATAAAGGCACCCCCTATCGGGAAAAGGACGAAAATGAGTAGTCATCTTTATCGTATTCCCTGGTTGAACACGCGTTAGTCCTCATTTTTATTATAAGAGGTTGAGAAAGGTGTGACAAATTTTATCATTACGGTATGTGAAATTTTTAAATTCTGTAAGACAAAGCCCCCGGCGAACCGGAGGCTTCATTACACCATTACTGGCTTCGTTTTGCCTCTGCTGCTTCAAGGTTGTTACGAAGCACCATCTGCAGAATACCACCGTGACGGTAGTAATCCATCTCAACGTCACTGTCAAAACGGGCAACCACCTGGAAGGTAGTCGTTTTGCCGTCCTCGTCAGTGGCTACGACGTCGATCATGTCGTGCGGCTTTACAGTATTATCAATTTTCACATCGAAATGCTCTTCCCCGGTCAAACCAAGGGAATCAGCGTTTTCCCCTTCCTGGAACTGCAGCGGGAGCACGCCCATCAGCACAAGGTTACTGCGGTGAATACGCTCGAAGCTTTCCGCAATAACGGTCTTAATGCCGAGCAGGTTTGTTCCTTTTGCTGCCCAGTCACGGGAGCTTCCCATGCCGTAATCTTTGCCGGCCATTACAAGCAGGCCAGTGTTTTCCTCTTTGTATTTCATCGCTGCATCATAGATGGACAGCACTTCGCCGTTCGGCCAGTAGGTCGTATAACCGCCTTCTGTGCCAGTAGCCAGCTGGTTTTTAATCCGGATGTTGGCGAATGTTCCACGCATCATCACTTCATGGTTACCGCGGCGGGAACCGTAGGAGTTAAACTGCGCCGGCTTCAGGCCTTTTTCCATCAAATAACGGCCGGCCGGGCTGTCTTTTGCGATGGACCCTGCCGGAGAAATGTGATCGGTCGTAACCGAGTCGCCAAATTTCGCCACGGCCCGCAGAGCAGTCAACGGTTTAATGTCTTCCGGCTCCTTGGACATTTCTTCAAAGAACGGCGGGTTTTGAATGTACGTGGAATCATCGTCAAAGTCGTACAGCTCTGCATTTTCGTCCGATTGCAGCTCGTTCCAGCGCTCGTTATTGTCAAAGACATTCTCGTACTCTTCTTTAAAGAGGTCCGGAGACACGTTTTGCGTGATAAAGTCTTTGACTTCGGCGGCGGATGGCCACAGGTCGTTAAAGTATACGTCGTTGCCGTCTTTGTCCTTGCCGAACGAATCACGGTACATGTCGAAGTCAACCGTACCGGCCAGCGCGTACGCGACAACAAGCGGCGGCGATGCCAGGTAGTTGGCTTTGACAAGCGGGTGGATCCGTCCTTCAAAGTTACGGTTACCGCTCAGCACAGAGGAAACGAGGAGATCACTGTCTGTGATCCCTTTTTCGATCTCTTCGAGCAGCGGGCCGCTGTTGCCGATACACGTCGTGCAGCCGTAGCCGACCAGGTTGAACCCGAGATCGTTCAGATACGGCATCAGGCCGGAGTCGTCGAGATAGCGGGTAACAACTTTGGAACCTGGAGCCAGCGACGTTTTTACGTATTCCGGTACTTCAAGCCCTTTCTCCACCGCGTTACGGGCGACAAGGCCTGCCCCGATCATTACGTATGGATTGGACGTGTTCGTACAGCTGGTGATGGCTGCGATGGCAAGCGCCCCGGTTTTCATCGTCGACGTTTTGCCGTTTGGATGTTCGATGGTCGCTTCGTTGTCGATCTCCTCCGGAGACAGGCCGAATCCCTGGTTGCCGGCTGGAGCCGTCAGCGCCTCATTGAACTGTTTTTTCATGTCGGATAACGTAATCAAATCCTGCGGGCGCTTCGGACCGCTCAGGCTTGGTTCAATATCCGCGAGGTCAATTTCAATCACCTGGGTGAACTGCGGTTCTTTTTCGGACGGATCAAAGAAGATGTGGTTGTGCTTGCAGTAGTCTTTCACAAGCTGCACGTGCTCTTCGTCGCGTCCGGTCAGGCGCAGATAGTTGAGCGCTTCTTCGTCGACCGGGAAGAACCCACAGGTCGCGCCGTATTCCGGTGCCATGTTGGAAATCGTCGCGCGGTCAGCAAGCGGCATTTCCGCCAGGCCTTCGCCGAAGAATTCCACAAATTTGCCGACCACGTTCGTTTCCCGGAGCCGCTGGGTAACGCGCAGCGCGAGGTCTGTCGCTGTTGAACCATTCGGCAGGGAGTTTACGAGACGAACGCCGACCACTTCAGGAGCCGGGAAGTAGGACGGCTGCTGCAGCATGCCCGCTTCCGCCTCGATACCGCCAACACCCCAGCCTAGAACGCCGAGGCCGTTGATCATGGTCGTGTGGGAGTCCGTACCGACGAGCGTATCCGGATACGTGTCCACTTCGCCGTTTTCAGTTTCTTTCGTGTGTACGACGGAGGCAAGATATTCCAGGTTCACCTGGTGCACGATGCCTGTAGCCGGCGGTACAGCGCTGTAGTTGTTAAACGCTTTGGTCGCCCAGCTGAGGAGCTTGTAGCGCTCTTCGTTTCTCGAAAATTCAAAGTTCATGTTCTGGTTCAGCGAGTCATTAGTGCCGTAACGGTCCACCTGTACCGAGTGGTCCACCACAAGGTCAACTGGAATTGCCGGGTCGATGACATCCGCGTCTCCCCCGAAATCATTCATTGCTTTTCGCAGTGACGCAAGGTCCACCACTGCCGGAACCCCGGTAAAGTCCTGGAGAATAACACGGGATGGTTTGAATGGTACGTCCTGCTTGGATCCTTCTTCGGAACCCCATTTTGCTAAACTTTCTACGTGTTCCTGTTTAATTACGTGGCCGTCCAACTGTCTTAGTACAGATTCGAGCAGCACACGAATGGAATATGGCAGCTTCGATACATCGCCAACTCCTGCATCCTGAATAGCTTTAATGTCGTAATAATAATACGTTTTGCCATTCGATTCAAAAGCCTTGCGAGCATTGAATACGTCTTGATTTTGAGCCATATGTACCCCTCCTTCTTGATCTATTATACAACAATCCAATAACGTTGTCGAAAAAGTAGATGAGGATAAGCAGAAAGGCCTGCAGCTGTATTACTTCACTGCCGCCTTTCCCGATCTGTTTCTCGACCCACTTTCATAGAATAGCAAAACTTTCCTCAAAGATAAATATTTTCGGATAAAAATTCGGAAAACGCTTGCCTCTTTTTTCGTTTTTCAGAGGCCAAGCAGCTTTTTCCACCACGGTTTTTTCCCGTCCGCTTCCGGTTTGCCGCCTTCTGTATCCGGCTCGTCCTCGGCAAACACGTCCTCGCGGTCAATGGCCGTGTCGGAGGCGACGACCAGGCCGTAGGTGCCCTCAGGCTCATCGAGCGTGACGCGCCGATAAGGCACGCGGCGGGTCTCGGCTGCTTTCCGGTACGGCCGCAGGGCCTCAAGGCTCAGATGACCGTCGACAAGCACTTCTGCTGCCTTCCGGTCGTGCATCGCGTTCAGCACTTCCTGTCGTATTCCCTTTTCCATTACCTGTTTTTTCGTCAGCGCGAGGATGACGCGTTCGCGGTACGTGTCGAGGTACAGGCGGCGCTCCGCTTCGTTAGGCAGTTTTTTGCCGTGTATTTCATTTTGGAGGTGTTCGTTTACATCATTGGACATGGTCACTTCTCCCTTTCGTTAAGATGAATGGCGGGAAGGCACGGAATCTCCGGTCTCTCTCTCGCGCCGCAGCACTTTTTCCAGCTGCTTGTACTTTACGGCCATATACACGCGCCACGGGACGAGCATGGCAAAGGCGAGCAGAAAGAACATGCCGGCAAGCACCGCCGGCTCGATCGCATCGCCGATAATCAGCTTAATGAGCGTCCGGACAATCAGCAGGCCCACCAGAATAAATGAAAAGGCCTTGGAGCGGCGCACAAAGATCTCGCGTTCCCGGATTTCAAAGGACGTGGTTGCCATCAGCAGAAACGAAAAAACAAATCCAATTAAGAGTGCCTCCCCGATTTCCATTCCGGTGGGACGGGCCGGAGGATAAACAAACATTAACGCTCCCGTCGCCATGAAAAACGGCGGCAGCACGATTTTTTTAAATGTTGCCGGCTGTTTGATGGCTTTCATGCGGATAACAATCACGACTGAAGCCATAAAAAAAGCCGTCAGGGTCGTAATAATCAGCAGTGTATTCACTTCGGCCGCCTTCCTTTCTATAAAAATAGGGTGTATCACATGAAGGCTTTCCTGCCTTTATGATACACCCCGCAGCGGCGGCTCGCAATTGTTCCCGCTTTTATCTTACTTCTTCATTTTCATGCTGCAGCCGGTACATTTTTTCGTACAGCCCTCCGGAGACAAGCAGCTCCTGGTGCGTGCCACGTTCGGCAATTTCCCCCTGGTGCAGGACGATGATCTGGTCCGCGTGCCGGATCGTGGACAATCGGTGCGCAATCATGATGGTTGTCCGGTTTTTTACGAGGCTCGCAAGCGCCTGCTGGATTACCGCTTCACTTTCGCTGTCGATATTGGCCGTGGCTTCATCAAGCACGAGCACCTTCGGGTCATGGGCGACTGTACGGGCAAACGTAATCAGCTGTTTTTCGCCATTAGAAAACGAGCTTCCCCGCTCGCCTACCTGCTCGTCGTACTGGTTCGGCAGTGCTTCAATAAACCGGTCCGCGCCGACGAAAGCAGCGGCCTGCCGCACTTCCTCGTCGCTTAGCCCGTGATTGTGCATCGCAATGTTTTCCCGCACCGTGCCGGTAAACAAAAACGGATCCTGCAGCACGAGCCCGACGTGCCGGCGCAGCGCCTGTTCCGGCCAGCGCTGCAGATCCTTTCCGCCAAGAAAAACCGTGCCGGTATCGTAGTCATAAAACCGGAGCAGCAGGTTAATGATGGAGCTTTTACCGCTGCCGGTGTGGCCGACGATCGCGATCGTTTCGCCCTCTTTGACCGACAGGTTAATGTCGCGGAGGACCGGGTGCTCGCCGTCATAGCTGAAGGTCACATGCTCAAATTCGATTTCCCCGCTCGGGGACGCCTCCCCCGTTTGGCGTTTGTGCCCGGCGGCCGCTTCCTCTGTCGTGATATCCATTAAATGAAACACCCGGCCGGCGGAAACGATCGACTGCTGATACAGCGACATCTGCTGCATGATTTCATTGACCGGTTCAAAAAAGCGCTCAAAATAATTGACAAAGGCATAAATCACCCCGACCTGCACAGCCCCTTCCAACGACAAAATGCCGAAATAGGAGAGCACGCCGATAAGCGCAAGCACCGATACGAGATCGATCGCCGGACGAAGCAGCAGGCCGTCGATCTTCATGCTTTTCAGCCCGGCTTCGTAGTGGGCATCATTAATACCGGAAAATTCCTGTTTCATCCGGCTTTCCTGCCGAAACAGCTGAATGACCGACATGCCCTGAAGGCTTTCATTAATCTTCGTATTCAGCCGGCTCAGCTTGCCGCTCATTTCCCCGTAGTACCTGGAGCTGTAGCGGCGGTAAAGCGCCATTAACATAAGCAGGAGCGGCATGATCAGTATCGCTGCCGCTGCCAGCCGGACGTCCAGAAAGAACATCGCCACAAGTACGCCGATAAGAAACACCCCGTTTTGAATAAACGTGGAGAGCACTTCCATATACAGCTCCCGGATACGCTCGGTGTCGTTAGTAATACGGCTTACGAGCGCCCCCGAGGGTGTCTGGTCGTAAAAACGCATCGACGCGCCCTCGACGCTCGAAAACACGTCGACCCGGATCTGCTGGATGCTTTTCAGGGCAATCCGCTGAAACCAGTAGGTGTGAAAGTACACCATCACCGCAGAAAGAACGGTAGCTGCCGCAAATACCGACGCCAGCCACGTCAATTCGCCCGCGGGGAACACGCCCGGGGTCACGTAGCTGTCAATGAACACCTTCACGAGATACGGGCTGAGAAGCTCCGCTCCAACGCCGATCACTAGAAACGTACAGGCCGACGCCAGCAGCCATTTGTGTACAGCTGCGTACTTTAACAGCCGCTTGACGATCGCCCGCTGCTCCTGTTTGGTTAATACTTTATCCTCATGCAGCATCAGCGGTCCCCCCTTTCCACCTGAGCCTTTAGCTCTTCGCGTTTCACCATTTCTGCATAAATGCCCCGGGCTTCCATCAGGGCCTGGTGGGAGCCGTTTTCGACGATGGTACCGTTTTTCAGCACCCATACCGCGTCCGCTTCTTTCACCGTGCTCATGCGGTGCGTCACGATAAAGGTCGTTTTGCCCTCCCGCTCCCGTTTCAGCGCTTCGAGAATCTGCTGCTCGGTAGTTGCGTCCACGGCGGAAAGGGCGTCATCCAGGATAAGGATTTCCGGGTTTTGAAGAAGCGCCCGCGCAATCGAAATGCGCTGCTTCTGCCCCCCGGAAAGCGTGACCCCGCGCTCTCCAACCGCTGTCGCATAGCCCTGGGGAAGCGCCACGATATCGTCATGAATGGCTGCAAGGCCCGCCGCGCGCTGAATGTCCTGCTGGGTGGCTTCAGGGTTAGAAAAGGCGATATTGTCCGCAAGCGTCATCGAAAATAAAAAGTGCTCCTGGGGCACGTTTCCAAACGCCAGGCGGTACGTATCCAGATAATAGGCTTCCGCCGGCACTCCCCCGATTGTAATGGCCCCGTCCCCGCTTTTCAGCTCCCGCAGAAGCAGCCGTAAAAGCGTGGTTTTTCCGGCGCCGGTCCGCCCGACGATTCCGATCGTCTCTCCCGGCTGCACCGACGCACGGATGCCGTGAAGCGCCCTCGTTTCCGACCGCGGGTAATAAAACTCGTCTATGTCTATCTGCACCGCCCCGGCCGGTACGTCCTTCACCCCGGCCTTTTGGTCGGTAATATCCGTCCGCTCGGCCATCAGCTGCCGAATACGGTCATACGAGGCGTGGCCGCGTTCAATAATATTAAAAAACCACCCGAACGCAAGCATCGGCCAAATCAGCATGCCCAAATAAACACTGAACGTCGTCAGCTGGCCGATCGTGATGGTCCCATCGGTTACATATCCGGCCCCAAAGCCAATCGCAAGCAGGTAACACACCCCGATAATAAGTGTGATGGTCGGGTCAAACAGGGCGTCAATCCGGGCCACCCGCTCGTTTTTATCCACGACGTCCCGCGACTGCTCGTCAAAAGCCTGAATATCTTCTTGTTCGTAGCCGAACGTTTTCGTCACTTTCACCCCGGAAATGCTCTCCTGCGTCCGGTTGTTCAACTGGGAAAAGGACTGCTGGGCGTCACCAAACCGCTGATGCAGCAGGTGGCCGTACCAGCTCGTCAAAAGCGCCATCAGCGGCATCGGCAAAAGCGTGATCAGCGTCAGCTGCCAGCTGATCCCAACCGCCATCGCCAGTACCACGAATCCTCCCATGACGAGCGAATCCACAATCGTTAAAACCCCCTGGCCGGCCATCATCTGCACCGCGGTAATATCATTGGTCGCGTGCGCCATCAAATCCCCGGTCCGCTTCCGTCCGAAAAAATCACTGCTCATCCGTGTAAAGTGCTGATACAGATTGTAACGAAGCGTGCGCCCGAGATGAAGCGAGGAACCAAAAATCATAATGCGCCATACGTACCGGAGAACGTACATGCATATTCCTGCCGCCATCATCGCTCCCATCCAGCCGGCAAGCATGTCCGTGGTCAGGCGGTTCTGCTCAATGGCATCCACCACTACTCCGACCACATACGGCGGCAGAAGCGACAGCAGCGCTACAATAATAAGCAGCAGGATCCCAAAGCTGTACTTGAACCGCTCCTGCCAGAAAAACCAGCGTAAATCCCAAAAAGCGCGCATCCGGTTGTCCTCCTCTCTATGGATAAAAAAGCACCCTCCAGAAGCTAGAAGGGTGCTGATCGTTATTTCTTATCTTGTTGTCGCTGCATTGCTTTCATCATTTGGTTGATCTTCTTCTGGGACGGATTCTGCCCCATCTGCATCATCATGACGCGCAGCATTTGTTCATTAATAGGAGGATTTTTTTTCAAGTAGTTCATCATCGTTTTTCTTGCGATAAAGAAACCGATGGCTATACCAACCAGTAAAATGACAATGCCGATAATTGTTAACCATAGCCAGCCCATGTGTCTTCTTACCCCTTTCCCGAATACCTAACATATATGTGTGTGTTGTTAGCGTCTCTAAACAGACCTTGTTTATTATAACGCATTCTTTTAGGTAAAGAAAGCATCGATTCGAAAGTCCCCGCGCCTGCTCCTCTGTTTTTCTTTCGGTTAAAAATAGGAGAAAGCAGCCCGCAGGCTGCTTTCTCCACAAACACTGCTATTTTTTGATCAGCTGTCTGGCTGCTTCGGCCACCTTGTCGGGGGTGAAGCCGTACTTTTCCACGACTTCCCCGCCCGGCGCGGACGCCCCGAAGCGGTCAATACCGTACACGGCGCCCTCGGCGCCGACGTACTTGTACCAGCCGAAGGAGGAGCCCATTTCCACGGCCATCGCCGGCACGCCGTCCGGCAGCACCGAGCGGCGGTAGTCCTCGGACTGATGGTCGAAGGCGTGGAAGTTCGGCATGCTGACGACATTCACCGTCCAGCCGTCGTCCTGCAGCCGGGCTTTCGCGTCCACCGCGAGCGACACCTCGGAGCCGGAAGCGACGAGCAGCAGGTCCGGGTGCTCGGCCTGTTCGCCGATCACGTACGCTCCCTGGCGCACGCCTTCCACCGCTTTGTCCTTCGTGTCTTCGAGCGTTGGCACGCCCTGGCGGGTCAGCACCAGCGCCGTTGGCGTGGTTTCGCTCTCCATCGCCACGCGCCAGGCCGCGACCGTTTCGTTGCCGTCCGCCGGCCGGATCACGTTCAGGTTCGGAATTGCCCGGAGCGCGGCCAGCTGTTCCACCGGCTCGTGGGTCGGGCCGTCTTCGCCGACCGCGATGCTGTCGTGGGTGAACACGTGCGTGAGCGGAAGCTCCATGAGCGCGCTCAGGCGCAGGGCCGGCCGCAGGTAATCGGAGAACACGAGAAACGTCGAGCCGAAGGGCTTCAAACCGCCGTGCAGCTGGATGCCGTTCACGGCGGCGGCCATCGCGAATTCCCGGACGCCGAACCAGATGTTGCGCCCGGTGTAGTCGTAGCGGCTGAAATCGTTCTCCGCTTTGATCAGCGTTTTGTTGGAGCCGGCCAGGTCCGCCGATCCGCCGAACAGGGACGGCACCGCGGCCGCTACTTCCTGCAGCACATCGCCCGACGCAGCCCGGGTCGCTGCTTTTTCATCGGTGAAGACCGGCAGCTTCGCGTCCCATCCGTCCGGGAGCCCGCCGGCGATCGCCTGCTCGAGTTCGCTGCCCAGTTCCGGATTGGCCTCTTTGTAGGAGGCGAACAGCTCGTTCCATTCCTGTTCCGCTTTCGCGCCGGAGGCTTTCACTTCCGCAAACAGCTCGGTCACTTCCGGCGGGACATGGAACGCGTCGTAGTCCCACTGGTAGGCTTCTTTCACCAGGTTGTATTCCTCATCGCCGATCGGCGCGCCGTGGGCCGCGTTCGTGCCGCCTTTGTTCGGCGCCCCGTACCCGATCACGGTTTTCACTTCGATCATGGACGGTTTCGGGGACTGCTTGGCTTCTTCAATCGCTGCCTCGAGGGCCGCCACGTCGTTGCCGTCTTCGATCAGGATGGTATGCCAGCCGTACGCCTCGTAGCGCTGCAGCACGTTTTCCGAAAACGACTGGTTCAGGGCGCCGTCGAGCGACACGTCGTTGGAGTCATACAGCACCACCAGGTTGCCAAGCTGCAGGTGGCCGGCCAGCGACGCCGATTCGGAGGACACGCCCTCCATCAGGTCGCCGTCGCCGCAGAGCACGTACGTGAAATGGTCCACCACGGCGTGATCGTCCGTGTTGTACTTGGCCGCCAGGTGGCGTTCGGCCATCGCCATGCCGGTGCCCATGGCCAGTCCCTGCCCGAGCGGGCCGGTCGTTGCTTCCACGCCCGGGGTGTGGCCGTATTCCGGATGCCCCGGTGTTTTGCTTCCCCACTGGCGGAAGTGCTTGAGTTCGTCGAGCGACAGGTCGTAGCCGCTCAAGTGCAGCATGCTGTATAGAAGCATCGATCCGTGGCCGGCCGACAGCACGAAGCGGTCACGGTTAAACCAGGACGGGTTGCCCGGATTATGGTTCATGGATTTGGTCCAGAGTGCGTATGCCATCGGCGCGGCGCCCATCGGAAGCCCCGGGTGGCCCGACTGGGCTTTTTCGATGCTTTCGATGGACAACGTCCGGATCGTGTTGATTGCTAATTGTTCTGTGCTAATTGCCATGCATATGTCCCTCCACAGTATGTATTTTTATGGAAACCCGTGCCACTCAAGTGGCTCAGCAGGGGGTTCCGTGTACATGTACGTTTTTATGATAAAGGTTTTAAAACGATTACACAAGCGGGTTAGCGGAGAAAGAACAAAATCAAAAGGCCTGCTCTTTTTCAAGACCAGGCCTCCTTTTCTTAATGCCGGAAGCTGCGGTTCCGTCGTTTCACACGTTCAAGCTTGTTCGGAGTGACATCCGTGCCTTCTTCGTCCACCACTTTGACGTTTTCGAGCTGGTTTTTGAATGAAGAACGGAATTTGCTTAAATATTCTTGGCGCAGCGCGTGCTGTTCCTCTTCTTCTTCCGCTGTCAGCCCTGTCGATTTCTGACGTTTGGCCAACTCATTAATGCGGTCAATTTTTTCTTTCGAAAGCATAAGTTGCCTCCCTTAAATTGTGCGTTCCTTATTCATTATATTAAAAACCTGGCGCTCCCGCAAATAAATCACTGCTGCTCTGTTTCCGCCGCCTGCTTTTCGTGTTCTTTATAACGGCGGTGCACCGTCGCTTTGGAAATATCGTAGCCGAGGCCGCGGAGCGTAGAGGCAATATCTTTAAACGTCAGCTCCCGCTGCTTCAGTTTAACAATTTCTTCAATGGGCACTTCTTTTTTCTTTCGCCCGCCGCTCCGGTTCAGTCCGAAGTTTTCCTCCGGATGATAGCCGTTTTCCACCGCCCGCTGCATCCCCCGCTTAATTTTGAAATTATGCAGCCGGCGCTGGTGTTCTTCGACGATGGACAAAATATCCATAATCATATGGTCAGTATCCGCAATTTCGAGCTCTCCGTCCTCTTTTACCGTATAGATGAACGTCCCCCGTTTCTGCAGTTCGTGAAGCACGGCGATTTTGGCATTTCCACGTCCAAGCCGCGTATCGTCCGTGATTAACAGCGTATCCGCTTCGGTATCATCAAGAAGCTCAAACACGCGGAGAAGCCCGTCCCGTTCCACCGAATAGCTGCTTTCCTGTTCGGTAATGACCTGCTGCACAGCCCAGCCATTCGCGGCCGCAAGAGCCTCCAGCTCTTCCTGCTGCCTGGCAAGCGAGGACTGCTGTTCTTCTTTTTCCGTACTTACCCGGGCATAGATAATGCATGTTTTCATGTCTTTGCGGTCCTTTCCGTTCGGGTTTTACTGTTCGGGAGCGTCAAATGTCACTGTCCGTTCCCACGGCTCTTCCTGGTAGACTAACCTGTCTTTTAAAACCGGATGCTGTTCTTCATGGACGATTTCTGCCGGCCGGTCTGTATCCGTGCCGTCCAGCGTTTCCGGAGTGATTGAAGCGTCCGCTGAATATACCAGAAACATAAGCGCAAATGCAAACAAGGCAAGCATGGTCCAGTCCGTGGAAGTAAAAGTTTTTAGTTTATTCATGTGTGCGTTCCCCCCTGAATGAGAATGTATGTTCTTATATTCATCCAGTATACCAGAATGCCTGTTCCCGTCAACAAAAATATTAGAACGGGTGTTTGCGTTTTTGTTCCCCTCATGCTATACTTTATTCAGAAAAATTCCTCAAAAGGAGGTGCGGAGATGAAGCTATCCAAGCGCCAGCAGCAAATTCTTGATTATATAAAAGAAGAAGTAAAAGAAAAAGGCTATCCGCCTTCGGTACGGGAGATCGGGGAAGCTGTCGGACTCGCTTCGAGTTCCACGGTTCACGGGCACCTCGCCCGCCTTGAAAACAAAAATCTAATCCGCCGCGACCCGACAAAGCCACGGGCGATTGAAGTACTTGAGCTTGAAGAACAGGGCAGCGAGCCGATTCACGAAAGCAAAGCCGTGTATGTTCCGGTCATCGGTAAAGTCACGGCCGGGGAGCCTATTACTGCGGTGGAAAATGTTGAAGAATACATTCCTCTTCCGGAGCGGATGGTGACCGATGAGGAGCAGGTCTACATGCTTACCATCCAGGGTGACAGCATGATTGAAGCCGGGATTTTTGACGGGGACCTTGTCGTTGTCCAAAAACAGCAGACCGCAGATAATGGCGATATCATTGTTGCAATGACAGACGAAATGGAAGCGACGGTTAAGCGGTTCTATAAAGAAGAAAACTTTATCCGGCTGCAGCCTGAAAATGCCACCATGGATCCAATTATTTTAGAAAACTGTACGATACTCGGCAGAGTCACCGGCGTTTTCCGCACCATCTTTTAATCCCATAAAACAGGGCGCCTGCACTGAATGCAGGCGCCCTGTTTTGTTCTATCTCCGAAAAGCAAGCGTCCGGTAATCCGTAATGATTTCATCCTTTTCGATATCCCGGTCGGTTATTATTACCACCGTGGCTGCCGTAATGTTTTCCCGTTCAATAAATTCAAGCCCCCGGTGCCAGAGCCACTCATACACCGTCATCATGTCTACGCTGAGCTCATTTTTCTGGAGCGCTTCTGCCGTAATCTGCATCGACAGCAGCAGCTGGCCGCGCTCAAAAATGTGGAGCACCGGTCCATTGAAATGTTCCGACTCTCCCGGGCTCCCTTCATACGGTCCCTGGTAAAAGTCAAGCAGGCGTGCCATCACGATTCCCCCCTTTAACGACTTCAGCACTGAGCTGTGCCCGAAGCTCGTTTTTCGATTGGTGAATTGTGATTCCTTTTCCCGGCGCCCTTCCTGCTAAACCCGAAATTTCACTGCCGCGCCTTCCGGAGGTTACTCGTCAAGCCATTCTTTAATCTGCTGTTTGTCGTTATCATCAAGGTTGCCTTCCTGGATCCAGTAGTTCACCAGCTTCATCATACCCTGCTTGGACAGTCCCACGCGGCTGCTGTCGGAGGGATGGCTGCTGATATCCGTTTTTCCGTACTGGTAAATGGAGACGTACGGCGCCTCCGCGTGGTTTAAATTGTGCAGGTCCTTTTTTTCAAAATGCAGCATGTGTATGCCCCTTTCTCTTTTCCGGAATGATTACAAATATGAGCCTGTATGCGCGCAAGCGTCTACCACAAAAAAGAGCCTCCCGGGAAGGAAAGCTCCGTTTAACCGCTACATGGATTTAGAATATGGTTTGTGACAGATCGAGTGATCGATCGTTTCATCGGACTCCCCGCTGTATACACAATCACAGGTGTCTAATACGTAAGTATGCTCTTTGGCGTGAATGACCTGACTTCCCTGATGAAACAGCAGTTTTTCATCGGCCGGCTGAAAATCACTCATCGAATGAAGCACCACTTCATAGCCGTCGGCGTATTCAATCACCTTGTAATGAATTTCATGACCGTCACTGCTGTACGTCACCTGCGGCTGCGTTCTGCATTTGAATTCCACTAAAGCCACTGTCATCCACCCCCTCCACTTATTTATACCACAGTTTTTTCCGTTCGAGAAGCCACCTGCCCGTTTTTTCTGAAAGAATTTCCCTGTCCGCGAGCGAAAAGCTCCTCCTGCGGCTCTTTCTGCCAGTGCTCCCCCTTGTTTCTTCTATATAATAGAAGCAAAAAGCACCCTCTCAGATCGAGGGTGCTTCAAAATCCCGTAGTAAATTCTCATACGCTTTGTTTACTTCGCCGTCCGTGACGTCCTGCACAGTTATTACCAGACGTTTTCTTTCCTCCGGCTGTTTGCTGGTCAGATAATCGATACCGATCTCCCATAACCATTCCGGCACGTTTTCTTCCTTTAAACTTGCTTCTGCTGCCATCGCCGAGGTAGTCACCTGGACGAGCAGAGCCAGTTCTGTTTCGTGATACACTTCGAGCGATTCACCGGCAAAATGGAGCGGGCGTACCCGGTAGCCTTTCCAGCCTTCCCGGGAAAAATCCGGTTCCTGTGGCATAGTCATCCTCCTTAGATCCGATTTTTAATGAAGGAATTAAGACTGTTCCTGAAGCGCGCTGCTTCCTTCAAGCTCTATATTTTCCTCATCCGCCCGGGTGATGTACACCTGGCCGCCAAAATGAAAGCCTTCCCCGGTCCGGAAAAACAAATCCAGCGCGGGAGAAGCGCTGTTGAATGCCTGATAGAAAAATTCTTTGTTTTCACAGTCCATAATGGACACTGTCCAGCGCTCCAACGGTCCTTCTCCTGCGTAGAGCTTGCCATCGTTTATATGAATTACTTCATTTGTAGTAACTGTTTTAATAGATTCCAGCGTTAATGTCGGCATCGCATCCTCCTGGGTTTTATGGTTTCTGTCTGCTTCCATTCCCGTGCCAGGCGGTGGTTCAATCTTCAAATTTCTTCGCGTTCACCAGCGTCTATGAAAAAAGGCGGGTGGTTTAACACCGTCCGCCGGATACGTTCATGTTATTCATCTACCTGGCGCTTATATTCTTCAAACAGCTCCCGGCCTTCTTTTGTGATGGCAATGCCGCTGTAGACCGCCTCTTCCTTTTCCCCGGAAGCGTCGGCGTACGTGACGTAGCCGTGCTCGACAAGCTCCTGGAAACGATCCTGCTCGATTTCATCCACCGGCGACCATTCCGCTCCAATTTCTCCGCGTTCCACTCTTCCGGCCAGCTGGGCCATCGCTTCTTTTCTTGGACTCATGTTTTTCTCTCCTTTCCAATCATCGATCCTCTTTTCACAGCTATAATCCCCTATTTTACGCGTATTAAACGTCCATCGGGAGGCCAGCTATATAAAAAACGAACGGCAGCCCCAGCTGCCGCCCTCGTTCCAGGCATAAGTTACACCTGCACCAGTTCGTCAAGGCCGTCCAGGTGGCAGTGCTTCTTATCGCTGCCTTCGATATTCTTAAATTGAACGAGCCCCTGGTACTCAGCTTCTTCAGTTTTGATCCGGATGCTGATGCTGTCTCGGCCGGTAAATTCCTCGGAAAATTGCTGCTCGACATTATAAATGGCGATTGTCCAGGCACTTTCTCCGATTCGATCGGGATCAGATGTTTCCAGATACAAGTATGCCGATTCAAACTGCAGTGCCGATTCGTCCAATATAATTTCGTTAATTTCCTGCGTTTCCTGTTTCATGTTTGTCGCCCCTTCACTCTAATAGGTGCTGCCGGTCCATCATTTTTCTCGCTTCCTACTATGCTATTACACCTGGATGCCGGTTTAAAACCATCAACTAGAAGCACCCGGCTCACTCTTTCCACTTGTGAACAATATAAAAAGCAACCGCCGGCACCGGAAACTGGGTTAACCCCCACAGGCTCCACTTCCATTTGGCTTTTCCCTGTTTTTCCGCTTCCCGGTAAAGCCACCAGGCCTGCAGAAGCAGTAGCGGCAGCAGCAGCCAGGCAGAATTTCTTTTCTTTTTCATAAACATCTTCCTCTCTAACAAAAATGGGAGGTGCTCGTCTCATTATACTACGCCCGGGCTTTTAAACGCCCGTATCAATAAAAAAACCGGACTTTATCAAAAAGTCCGGCCCGAGCCCGGGTAATCACAGGCCCGTCCAAAAGCTGCCCAGTAAAAAGCAAACCTGTTTTACATATTGTCCTTATCCTTCCAGTGTTCATTCAGCACCGGGAGATTGCTCACCACGGATATAATCCGTTCATTTTCCCGGAAATTACGTATACCGCCCAGCAGTTCTTCTTCGGTGTTAAAAATATGTTTCTCCCTGTCCGGAAACATTTCCTTAATGTCTTTTTCCGTCCCTACGAATACTTCGTTACCTTGTTCATCGATTACATACGAAAATTGAGAGATAACACAAGCTCCTTTCAACTTCTGTCCCGCCCAAAGCATAACACTCCTGCACCCCCTTGCATAGGAAATGCCAGGCAGCCATCACCATCCGCAGACAATCCCTGTTCCAATAGATAATCCGTATCCGTAAAGCAACAACCATGCATTGTCTTAAAAATAAAACATTCTTCAAACTACACAAGCAACAAATCATCAACATATTCAATACACCAATGTGTATATAAAATAAAACACCAGTAAAAATTGTTTAGTTTCAGCTATTTGGCGCCTGGATACAAACTACGGCTAATACAAAATATACGTGTTTCCATGGAGAGTCATTGTTTTCTGGTCGAAGGGCACATAAATCCGGTCATACTTTGGGGAAAACGAGCTGTCGTCGAGCGCATGTACGTCAAACACCACTCCCTCATCGGTTTCCCACGTCAAACAGTGCAATAGACTGCCTTCATCGCTTAACAATACCTGAACATAACGAACGTGACGGTTAACATACACGACAGCCATCGTTCTTCCCCCTCTCTTTAATAATACTCCAATTTCAAGTAATAAAGTACTATTATTTTTCAATTTATGAATTTTATTTTATGATTCTTTTTAACCTGTCACGGGCTTCGGAAATTATTGTAGTGTATTAAATTTGAAACATTAATGACTGTTTATTATTGTATATTTTTAAACACAAATCAAAAGCGACAATTTAATAACACAAAAAAACAGCCGAAATATATCGGCTGCTACTGTTGTTTTTATTCTTCAATATAAGGAAGCAGTGCCTGCTTAAATAAAAGCGACACTTGTTCTTCATCAAATGCCGTGCCTGTTTCTGTTTCCCACCTGCATGAATTTAAATCTTTCAAATAAGCGCTGCGGGGCCGGACGTCACTGACGTTGTAGGCAGAGTCATTAATGCGGATTTTAAAGCTCATTTCCAAAAAACCTTTGCGGGTGAAAATGTCGCCGGACTCAACAATGAGCTCGGAAACCCCGTAAAAATATTTCACATGCTTGTGGCCTTTAACCTTTTCCACTTTTAAATCCGACCGGCCGTTGATGGTGCCCATCAATTCATCAAACATGCCTCTCAGCTGCTCCGAGCAGTCACGTATGCTTTCCATCTGCTTTTCTTCCTCCACCGTCGACGCGTTTTTTTTGTTCTGCCGTGCGGTGCTTGATAATTGGTGAATCCAGTTGTCCATGTGCGGCTCCTCCTTTTATCGCAGAAATTTCATTTTGCTGTTAACGTCATCATCGAGCGGGGCATAGGCGCCTTCGATGTAGTGCCACTTGATCAGGAATTTTGCACGGACGAACTTTTTCTCGCGCTGGGTCTGCAGCAGCTTTTCTCCGTCATCATTTTCATCAAGCTCGGCTTCTATTTCGTGCTCGATCCATACTCCCATTTCATCAATGGAATCTATTTTTACGATAATAAATTTTTCCATGCTTTTAGGAGGAAGAATCAGGTTCAGCACTTTGTCTTCCTTCGCTATATCCGCAAGCGCGATCCTGATATTTTTCCCTATTGAATTATGAAATGACATAGTTGCCTCCTATAAGGTTTTTTAACCGCTGATCAGTACCCGTTGTCCTCAAATTCCTTCAAAAGATTTTCGTAGGAAGTAATCAACGTCCCGTTTTCCATATCTGCTTCTGTAATAACCATCCGCTGGCGGTCGCCAGGATTATTGTTTTCCAAATAATCGATGCCGATGTCCCACAGCCAGTGCAGCATATCGTCCGCGTCCGGGCGGTGCGGTGATTCCACCGCCTCGTCGGTCATCTGTATAAGCAGCGCCAGGCCGTCGAAATCCAGTATCTCTATGGAATGTGAAGCGTTCAGCGCATTCGGGAAAAACGGGCGGTATTCGGGATGCTCATAATACGTGTCCATAAAAAATTCCTCCTTTCATACTCAGGCGCCAGAGGCGGGCTGCCATTTTTGCCATTGAAAAAGCACCCCGGCCGGGATGCTTATTAGTATTTGCTAATTTTCCCCTGGCCTTTGATGACAATATTTCCTTCTGCTTCTTCGTTATCGGTTTTGGAGGCTTTGCCCTTGCCTTCGTACTCCACCAGAGCGTTATCTTTCATGCGGAATTCGTTTCCCTGATCGGAAAACAGCTCCATGCCGCCGGTGAAATTAACCAGCTCTGCCTGCCATGTATTGTCATCTTCGATCGTTAGTATGCCGCTTTCTATTGGAATTTCTCCTCTTTTATCGCACGTGATAAACTGAAATTCTACTTTTTCCATTTCTCATATGCCTCCTCCGTAAGCTGTAGGATAGTAGGGCTTCGTTCTGCCGTTCTTCCTAATGCTTGTCTTTCCCTGTTCCGGCAGAATTAAAAACCTGAATCATGCTTTTTACAATTGAGCAGACGTGCCAGATAGCAGTTCGCTCTGCTACAGTTTTTTCGCCCAGACGATCGTATCGTGGACAGCTCTGGCCTCGTGGCGCAGATCGTTGCTTTTTTTCATTCTGTCGATCCTCACAAGTACGGTAGCGGCATGGAGCTTTCCCTCAAACCGCTCCGACAGCTCGTCTGCTACCTTCAGTTCATGGGATTTTCCCCGGTCCTTCAAATAGTCGACAATCAATTTGTCCAACTGCTTTTTCTGCTTTTTATTCACGTCCCTGCCTCCTTTAAAATACGTTTCATGGTCGTTAATCCTTTTTACCCGCTTTTACTGCCGTAGTAATCATTTTCCTGTTTAGTTAACATAATTATATTATGGAAATAAATCCATAAAGAGCGCCCCTTTTAAAGAGACGCTTCGGAGCTTTACAGTCGTTCCACGAGGGCGACGACTTCTGCCGCTTCCGTATTTTCTCCAAACATCGTGTACTCAATATCGATCACCCTGAATTTTTCATCCGGCTCCAGAGCCACCGTTTCACCGATGCGGGGAATAAAGCTTGTTCTCTGTTCCTTTCTGATCTCGTTTTCTCCCTGTACAGCTAATTTAACGTTTGCCTCATCCATGCGGAGGAAAGGCTCCTTTCCGTTCGTGATTTTATTGTGCCAGCCATTCGCGTGCCTGCGCCTTTTCCGCCTGCCGGAAATACTTTGTCTCAATTCCGGGCAGGAGCGCCCCAAATGCTTCTGCTGCTTTTATGCCCTGTTCATCACTGACAAACGCCATTTTTTGAAATTCCTTTATGCGCCGCAGCCACTTCAGATCTTCGCCTATTGCCTGAAGCGTCATCCCTTTCCAGTCAGTTACCACCACCAGCAGATGAATCGGGGTCTCGTCCTGCTTGACGGAGTGAAACCATTTACGAAACGTGTCGTAGTCTTCTTCTGTCAATTTCCCGCTTATTTCAATCTCCATGAAATGATCCGTTTCAGCAGCGGTAACGCTCAGCATGTTTAAGCACCTCCCATGCGTATTTACCGGTTTAATTCCCTGCTGCTTCCGGACTTAATCGGCCAATGTGTAATTTACCGTCCCCGGCAACAGGAAAACACCTGTATAAACGAGAAGTAGACAGTATATCCGATAAACTCAGGAGGAGGCAGATTATGCATACAATGAACGTTATTTTGGTTGCTGTAGACGGCTCCAGGGAAGCAGGTCATGCGTTTGAGGCGGCGCTTCCGATTGCCAAAGCCCAGGGATCCCAGCTTGTAATTACCCAGGTGATCAATCAAAATGCCCACCGGCCAATGAGTAACTACGACTCTTCAATTATCGGCGAAGCAGAAAACGAAGCCCGCCAGCGACTCGACCAATACAAAAAGCAGGCGGAGGAATTCGGTGTTATAGACGTTGTGGCTGACATTGAATACGGCTCGCCGAAAATAACGATTCCGAGCGAGGTGGTGCCAAAATACCACGTCGATTTAATCGTGACCGGCGCTACCGGTTTAAACGCCGTCGAAAAACTTTTTCTCGGGAGCGTCTCCGAGCATCTGACAAAAAATGCCGGGTGCAGCGTAATGGTAGTGCGGCCCTAGGTTTTGTAAACGCTAAAAACCCCGGTGCCTGCCGGGGCACCGGGGAATTCAAATTGCTACAGGCGGCATATGTCACTTGAGCAGAGATTGTGCAGCGGGCAGTTGCACTGCCGGCGCAGGTAGAGCATATCGTGAATAACAATGAGGCCGTTCTCATAGGAGAGTACGCCTGCTTTTTTCCATTCGTTCAGGCAGCGGTTCACGCCCTCCCTCGACAGGCCGATGTGTTCCCCGAGCTCGGCGTTGGTAAGCTTCAGCTGCAGCACGACGGTACCATTCTCGCGGGCAGCTCCGTATGTCGTGCTGAGCCGGATCAGCGTGGAAGCGAGCGCCCCGTTTTTGCCGTACAGCAGCAGATCCCGGAATTTTGACTGCTCCTTTAGCGTATTGCTGCCCATCCACCGCATCATTTTCAGGGAAAAGGCGCCGGAGTCTCTGATCAGCGCTTCGATTTCCGTTTTTTTGATCACGCCGACAGTGCTGGCGGCGGCAACTTTGGCGGAAAAATCATGGCGCACGGCCTGGAGGCTGCCGTATTCGCCGGCGAGGTCCCCGCGTCCGAGCAGCGTGATCGTCAGTTCCTTTCCGTCGCTCGTGCCTTTTTGGATTTTCACGGTGCCTTCATAGAGAAAATAGAAATAATCCGAAGGGTCTCCTTCTCGATACAGATACGTGCCGGCCCGTTTATGCGCCAGGTGCGTGCGCGCTTGAAAACGCTCAAATTCTTCAGGAGACAGCAAACTTGCAAAAGAACCGTCCGGTTTTTCGTGCACTGGAAGACTTTGAAGGGGCCTGCCCATTATTTCCATCTCCTTCGATAGTGTTACTATGATACTATCAAAGGGGATTTTCAAAAAATATAAGGGAAAACCCTTAATTATTTTTTCCTGTTTTTTTAACACTTCATGGTTAATTGCCTGGGCAGTAGTTCCCGAAGCGCCTGGCCGTATGAACGTCTAACCATGCATAAGAAGGTGACAGTATGACTGCGATCGTTTTAGTAAGCAGGCGTCCGATTTACCGCAAAGCGTTACGAGCGCTGCTGGACGAAGCTTCTGACTTTACCGTCACCAGGGAAAGCTCCGGCTGGCCGCCTGCAGATGCTTTTCCGCCCAGCAGCCCGCAGACAGTCTGCGTCGTCGACGCCGGCACGCTATCACCGACTCCGGCTATCGCGAGCCGCCCTTTACTTCCGGCCGTGTTTTTAGTCTCCGGGGAGGAAACGCCTGCGTTCCTGCAGCAGGTATACGAACGCGCCTCCACCGGGTGCCTGCTGCACACCGATTCCCTTGATGATTTATACGGGGCTATCCGGGCTGCCGCCCGGCGCACGCGCTACACCTCGGCCTCCTTCCACGCGCTGATGCAGGCCCAGCACCTGCCTGCTTCCGTCCGCAGCCCGAGGCGGCTCTCCCCGCGGGAGTGGGAGGTTTTGTACTATATAGCGCTCGGCTACGCCAATAAAGAAATTGCCCATACACTCGTGATCAGTGTGAAAACCGTCGAAGCCCACCGCACCAACCTGATGGAAAAGCTCGCGATGAAAACGAGAAAGGAACTGGTGGAGTACGCCTACCGGACGGGGCTGATCCATTCCGGAAAATAGCTTACTGCTCTCTGTGCTCGAGCGGCTGCCGCACCACCAGTACGTCACAGATCGCCCGGTGCGCAATACCTTCTGCCACACTTCCAAGCAGCAGTCGCTCCGTTCTGTTCATGCCGGAGGCGCCGCTTACGATCAGGTCAATTTCATGCTGGATGGCATATTCCTGCGGAATAATCAGCTTGGCCGCCCCGTACAGCAGCGACGTCGTTACGTCTGCAACGCCGAGGCGCTCTGCTTCAGCTTTATAGTCCTCCAGCATTTTCCGGTCGTCGTCTTCGATCGTTCTTAGGATACGGGCATTCAGGGAGGTGGAATACAGCAGGTACGAGTTAAACACGTGTACGATAAACAGTTCTGCGCCTGTCTGGAGCGCGAGCTGGATGCCTTTTTCAAATGCCAGGCCCGCTTCCTCGGAGCCGTCCACAGCTACAAGAATTTTTTTGTACCCACCGGCGCTTTCCTTCCGGACGACAAGCACGTCCTCTCTGGCTTTCCGGAGAATGCCGCTCGACACACTCCCCATTACCAGCTTTTCCACGGTGCCCATCCCGGAGGCCCCGGTCACGATCAGGTCAGCGCCAAACTCCGGAGCAAGCTCTCTTGGCACCGTCGACTTGGGAGCGCCGGAGCGCAGCACCGTCTCCACCTTCGTCACGCCCCCACTTTCGGCCTCGGCTGTATACTGCTCCAGCATCGCTTCGTTCGTCTTTTTCGTTTCCTCCCAGGCGGACGGAACGTAATACTGAAACGCGCTGAAATCCCGTTCGTTCACCACGTGCGCCAGTACAAGCGTCGCCTCAAACCGGCCGGCAAGCATGACCGCCGTCCGGGCTGCCCGTTTCGCTTCGTCGGACCGGTCCACAGCAGCAAGAATGGTTTTATACATATCGCATCTCCTCTGTACGTTTATTTTCTATTATGTTTTCAGCCTTCAGGATAACGGCAGCTCCGCTTCCGAAAAATAATACGTCACCATGCCGCCCCGGTACGTCCGTTGCACCGTCTCAAAAGGCGCCACCCGCTCAATCCCGACAATTTTAAACGTCCGGTTCCCTACCGTGACAGCGTCCGCAAGCTCCAGGTCGATATTTAAAAGGTCCACCCGGGCGTGCTTTCGAACATGTTCTTTCGTACCAATGTAGAGCACTTCCTCCCGGTGGCCAGGCTCGCTGAAAATGTACACAAACCGTATATACTCCTCTTCCCCTGCTGCTGTTGTACTTTCCCCGAGATTTTCGTAGTGGTGCTTTTGCATGTGCAACCAGTCCTCCTTTATGTTCCCTCATTCCGCAAACGCTCTCATATTTACCGCCAGTGTCTACATGACCCGGAAAATCCGCGTCCCCGTCCGCCTCGGCTTCGCGTTCCCGGACGGGAGCGCTGCCTTCGTCGTTAAAGAGTAGTATTTCCGGAAGACGTGCAGCGTCCACTCCTCGAGGGTAAACGCCGTCTTCCTGTCTTCGGGGAGCCTGCTGATGAAAGACAGCCCGTAAAAGTACCGCTTCATCTGCGACGATGCCTGCAGCGACGGGGTGTCAAGCGCGATAAAGGCGGCTTGGTTCAGCGTCCCGGGAAGCGCATGCTCTGTCATTAACGAGTATTCCTGCCACTCATACGTATGAAAGTAGTACACGTAAAAGGGCAGCAGGCAGGCGATTTCCGAATTGTTCTCCGCTTTTTTCGTTAATTCCGGCAGCGTACGCGGCACGTCTCCACATTCATTCACCATTTCCATCCAGGTAATATGCTTTAATCCATCCGTCATACCGAAACTCCTTTGTGCTTTATTTTCACAGCCGCTTCAGGCTGTAATAGTTTTTACTTATAACTGCTTATGAAACCAGTATAAATTGAAAAGTCCCGGTTGGATGTGAGGTTCCTCACACGCAGGAAAGAAAAAATGAGCTAAACTATAGGTATACTAAAAAGCCAGAAGGGATTGATTGCAATGACGCTGCATTATGAACGCATCCTCGTGGCCCTCGACGGATCAGAGGAATCGGAATACGCCCTTCAAAAAGGGGTTGAAACCGCCCTCACCTGCGACAGCGCGCTCGCGTTCTGCTACATCATCGATTACCACAATATCCGCGAGCTCCGCCGGGGGTCGCCGGATCTGTTAAGCGCGTCGGAACGTATCGGCACCGATATTTTAAACCGGGCCAAACAAAGCGCTGAAGACCAGGGCGTGAAAAACGTGCTGACGTTTATGAAGGAAGGCCCTCCTAAAGCATTGATTTCCGGCGAAATTGCCCACGAATTCGGAGCTGACCTGATCCTGTCCGGGGGCTCCGGAGCCGGCACGTTTGAAAAGAGGATTTTTGGAAGCGTTGCCGCGAGCATCGTCCGCCATGCCTCCTGCGACGTCTGGATTGTTAAAAACGAAAAGCCGCCGGCACCGTACCGCTCCGTGCTGATTGCCGTGGACGGCTCCGAGGTGTCTACCAGCGCCCTCTATGCCGGCCTCGACATTGCGAAACGGGAGAAAAGCCGGGTTCAGGTCGTATATGTGCTGAATACGCCGTTTATCTCCTCGGCCGAATACCATACTGAAGATATTATCCAAATGTACCAAGAACGCGGAAAGGACCTGCTTGAGGAATACCGCAGCCTGAGCGTCGGAGCCGGCATTTCCGCCATTGACTTCTCCATCGAATACGGCGCACCGAAGGTAGTCATTCCAACCGAGGCCGCCAACAAATTCGAAGTGGACCTGATCGTCGCCGGTTCCTCCGGAATGGGACGCGCTGAACGCCTCTTTCTTGGCAGCGTTTCGGAGAGTCTCGTGCGGCGGGCTGCCTGTGATGTGCTGATTGTGCGAAACGACTATCTGCCGAAATAGTATTGGTTCCAGCCCCTGCGCTGCAAAGACGCAGAGGGCTTTTTTACCGTCATTTTATGACATAGGAATTTTCAGGCGTGTATTTTTTTTGCAGTTACATTCTGTTGCGCACAGACAACTAAATACACTGTCAGGTTAGTTATTTTCTTTTACTCTGCTTTCTTGTACACTATTACTAATACTAACAACCGCTACTTTTTTCATACATTACGTCCATCTATTTCCTGTTTATATGCTAACCAATTATGCAGCGGGGTGATTCTATTGAAAAAACCATTAACGCTTTTATCCTCCACCCTGGCGCTCACGCTCTTTCTCACAGCATGCAGTGAAGAGCCCGGCCAGGAAAGCGGCAACGAGGCCGCAGAAGAACAAGCGAGCGAGCAACCGGCGGAGAATGAACATACTACAGACCCAAAAGAACAGGCAGAAGAAAATAACGGAAATGCTGATGGACAGGAATCCTCCGGCCGTAAAAATGACGACACGACAGAAGACAATCAGCAACAGGAAGACGCTTCGAACGAGGAAGATGCCAGCAGCACTGAAGAAGCCACCACCGAAAATACATCGTCCGACAGCAGTGCTGAAACAAAGAAAGACAGCGAAAGTACCGAAGAAGAAGCATCGGCAGACACATCTTCCGCCTCTGATGTTGAAGACACCAACGCGACAGTAACCAACGTCGTCGATGGAGATACAATCGATGTAGAATACGAAGGCGGGGAGGAACGCATCCGCCTCATTCTCGTCGACACTCCGGAAACCAAGCACCCGCAGATGGGCGTGCAGCCGTTCGGACCGGAGGCTGCGGAATTTACGACCAGTGAACTGGACGGCAAAGACGTGCGGCTCGAGCTCGGCGTCGAGGAGCGCGACTATTACGGCCGGCTGCTTGCCTACGTGTTTGTGGACGGGGAAAACTTCAACCAGCAGCTGATTGAGGAAGGACTCGCCCGGGTAGCCGTCTACCCACCAAACACGGAGTACCTCGACGAATTTGAAGCTGCGGAGGCGGACGCACGGTCGGCCGGCATCGGCATCTGGTCGATCGATGGTTATGTAACCGACGACGGCTACGAGGAGCAGGACGGTGACGAAGAAACTTCCGAAGATTCCAGTGACTCGGAAGACTCCGGCTCTTCAGGCAGCGAAGAATCCTCTGAAGACGTGTATTATGACAACTGCAGTGCGGCCCGCAATGCAGGGGCCGCCCCGGTCCGCGAAGGTGACCCGGGCTACGGCAGCCATCTCGACCGTGACGGAGACGGCGTCGGCTGCGAAACGTAAATAAAACGAAAAAAGCAGGCCCCGGCAGCGCATGCCGGGCCTGCTTTCTATTGCTGCTGCCGTATTAACTTACCCCTGCGGCAGCACCTCCACGTAGTTTTCATGCGTCGTAATATACGTGCCGGAGATGAGCTCAAACAGATCCGAGCGTTCCTTCATTGGCACGCGGCGTTCGATCGTAAACACCTCACCCTCCGTGACTTTTCCCGCTACGGCACCGCTGTCCCAGGACGGTTCGCTGCGGTAATTCACCTGGCTGGCGACCACCCGCAGCAGGTCTCCTTTTCCGCCTACATTGGTGAGCGGGGCTGCGGTACTGTCGACGACACGCCGTGCCCCAACGTAACGGGACTGCCAGTAGTCGCGCGTCGAATCGGCAAACGCCACGCCGGTGGACCCCTGCGCCCCTAAAAACGTCTGTCCGTCCACGTAAAAGCCGACATGGGTCACTTCATTATGGTTCAGATCCTCCGAGCGGGTGTCCTTCCAGAACAAGAGATCGCCGGTCCGCAGGTCCTCCTCCGCAATAGGCGTCCCTGTTTCCGACTGGCTGGCTGCGGTCCGAGGAATAATTTCCCCGGTTACATACTCGATCACGTAGCGGACAAAGCCGCTGCAGTCAAACGTATCCGTGCCGTCGCCGCCGAATTCATACGGCGTGCCGAGATGATCCTCCCCGTACGTAATCAGCTGATGCCCCAATGCTTGTGCCAATGCTCATCATCCTTTCCTGAAGCGAATAGGTGCCGGCTTTTTGCCGTCCTGTACAGTAAAGGAACCCGGGCCTCCTTTTTTACAACCATCCACCGAAAATTTTTTAATCGATGAAAAAAGCACCCGCCCGCAGGCAGATGCTCGCTGTTAAATAAAGTTGACGCTGACGCTGGTTACTTTTTTGCACTCCACTTCGGTGTTGAACCATTCGCTGAAGGCCTCGGACATTTTCAGGTCCTGCTTTTTGCCTTTTTTCAGCTTCTCAATAATTTCATCCACGCTCGGGGTCTCGTTGGACTTTGGCACAATCAGCCGGTCCCCGTCTTCGATGAAAAAGATAATAGATGTATACATAACGATCCCTCCCAAATTTATAACACCGCCACCTATTTTACATTTAATCCGGGGAAACGACCACCGGGGAGAATAAAATTACGCCGGCGCGGTCAGATTGTTCCCGCCCGGTGACGGTCCCAGCTGCACGCGAACAGCTCCTCCGCATCCCACAGGTCGCTTTCATGATGCCACCCCGACCGGACCGGGGTGAATTTCGCGTAGTACCACTGCGGCCCTTTATGGCGGTTTTGAAGTATCACTTCGCCCCACTGCTGCCTCGCCTCACTGAATACGCGCGTTCCCGGTTCATAATACATCGCCATCGCCCCTTTACGCTTTATTTTTCCACTCCATGCCCAAAAGACAGCTTCCGGACACCTTTGACAACCCCCTCCTCGAATTCCCTGTGGTACAATAGGCTTAACAAATCACGGGAGGCAGGACACGATGGCTTCGATAATTGCTGCTTTCATTGTCATTTACATCGGCTGGGTGACTTATGCCAGACAGAAAAAGGAAAAGCAGGACTGACCCCGGAGCTTTGCCGTTTCACGTTGAACATGAATGAAGATACCGTCCCAACAGGTCCAGGAGGGGATGCTCGATGGGAGTCTTTCTGATTAGTGTCGATTTAATCAACAATACGAAAACCAGCAATTATGACAACCTGTTTGATTTGATTACCCAATTGGCCAATCACGATAAAGCAAGACTGGTTACCCGGAACGTCATCGTGTTTGAAAGCCTTCGGGAGACTGCGGAAATCCGCCAGGCGGTGGATGCGTTATTAAAAGGGTTAAAAATCAGCAACGAAATTTCCAGGTATCATTTCATTATAAGTAAAATCGATGAACTGGAATTCAAATCGAAGGAAGCATATTTTCTAAAAAAGATAAAACAGGACAATCACCTGTAATTGCAGATGGGTATGCCGAGTATCCAGGGGGGATTTCATGCAGAAGAAACATAAATGGCGCCGGCTGCCCGGGTTCCGGTCCGGTGCAAGATGGAAGGCTGTTATGGCTTTCATGGTTTACCTGGGTCTTTTGATTGGTATCGCCGCAGCGTTATTTGCGGGCACACCAATAAATGACCCCGGCGAGGAGGAAGCTGCCCCTGCAGAAACAGAAGCGGCCGAAGATAATACGGCGCTAAAAAGCTGCAGCGACTTCGAGGACGATCAGCAGCTGTATGCCTACTGGACGGAGCACAAGTTCAGCTCTGAGAATGACCCGGGCGGCCTTGATTCGAATCATGATGGCGTGCCGTGCGCCGTTTTATCCGAAAAGATGGAGGATGAGTTCACGGCATACGAAAAAGAACAAACCGGGGGAGCCTCCGAACTGGACATTCCTTCCTATACACTGCACAAGGGCGAAAATACTAATTACAATGACGCTGTTTATGTAAATTATTATGTGATTCCGGACGCAGCGCCCACTTCCATTGATGAAACTGTTATCGACACCATCAGTGACGAAGTGATCATGGACATAAAGAAAAAAGAAAAGTTCCATCTGCTGACGATCAACTTTGTCGACGCCAAAGAAGCGATCGATTACGGCGGGTATGTTTACGGGAAAACGGATTACTTCCCTCACGGAGACATTGAGGCGGTCGAAAACGATGAGCCCGGAGACTACAGCAACCACGAAATCGACACAGTGTACGGCTCCATTAATAACGAAGGACTGCCGAAGCAGGAGGAAAACTACCCGACAGACAAAGAACTGGACATGTATTTTTACTGGGCCGGGCCGGCGTACGGGCAAAGTACTGATTCGGGCAACAGCCCGGTGGAAGTCACCGCAGACCAATTCAACGTTTCCAAAGAAACGGTCGAGCAGGCTGTTCAGAAAGCCAGCAATCGTTAACAGCGCCGTCTGCAGCAGACAGAAACTTCTTTTAATATTTTTTATATTATTTCTATCCAAGGACTCATTAATGAATACTGTTCATCCGATAAAGTGCTTGTGGGATGAATATTTCATCCCGCTCCTGAGACTGGCCCCGTATTCCCCGCGGGGCCCTTTTTTATAACAGGATAGGCTCAATTTGTAAAAAAGGACTAATGCCTCGTGATTTTATGTTGAAAGCGCTTTAATATAGACCATGCACCACTTTTCTCATATCCTCTTCTTGGTGGAAGATGCCAGTACATGGCGAAAGCATATCCCCCTCAGCTAGCTCTGTGTGCGCACAGAGCCTTTTTTAATTCTACACAACAAGGCAGCCCGAATAGGCTGCCGGCTCGTACTCACTATTCCAATAGATAGCTTTGAAAAGTGTACGCCAGGATTTTGTCCAGATCATTCTGCTCCAGTTCTTTGCCGTCAGGGGCATCAATTTTCCATGTGTTTCCTTCTGTATTCGATAAATACAATGCTTCAAATGGCTTTTCCCCACCTGCAATTTCCGTGTTATGCCGGTTGGTCTGGAAAACGGCTTTTGCGGTGCATTCGCCGGTTGGACTTCTGTCAAATTCAACCCGAAGATTCGTCGGCTCATCCGCAGTATTAGTGTGGTCTTCGCCACCATATTTATATATGACAGCCGCTCCGCGAGCCGCCCTTGTTTTATTCACAGGCACGTTATGATCGTTTTCGAGCGTATCGCTGGAACAGTCCAGTCCTTGTTCGAGCTCCTCTATCTTTGCGTTTATTGCTTCCTCGTTCATTTAAATCCCTCCTGCTGCTAGTAGTGGTCACTATAGCCTTTAACCGCCAGAAGAAAACCTTTATTTATTACAAACTAAAAAGCACCCGCCCTGGAGGCAGATGCTTTACTGGATTCATGCTTTCATGTGCTGATGTCGACGTATTCCACTGTATTCTCAGCTGTACCGTCCACTTTCTTAGCGCTTATATGACCCTCGGCAATCAGTTCGTCAAAGGCTTCTTCTTCCCGGCCCATTGATGCTTCAATTGATTGTCCTTCTTTAACCGACTTTGCCTGCTGCAGTAAGTGTTCCTTCAGTTCATCCATACAAAAGACCTCCTTTATTAATAAGTGATCCAGATACCTGAACTAATGGATTGGGATTAATATTCCCACATTCCAAAAGCATAAAACTTATAGCGATAAAAGATGGAGTGGATGTCCCAAAATCCAAAAATCATTTTAGTTAAATTTATAGCCCTCCCTATAGGCTTTCCCCAACCCAAAATGATGCCCACACTTCATTTATTTCTTTCCCCTCCACTTAAAGGAATTTATACAAAAAGCATGAAGATATAAATAGTAGTATTATAAATAAACGAATGCTTTTATATTTAGTACAGGCTGGAGGGATTCGATGCAAAAGAAAATGATGCTGCTCATCCTGGGAGTTTCTATCGGTATTTTTTCTGCGGGCTGTAGTTTGGGGGAGAATGCTTCCCCGGATGAGGAGGAGAACAACGAGCAGGAAGCCTCTGAAGAACCATACAGTAATAATACAGAGGAAAGCTCTGCCCCGGAGGAATCAGTGGCCCAGCCGCCTGAAGAAAGCGATTTCGACGAGAATCTAAAGAACGCAGCTGAGCCGTATTACGAGGGGATGCAAGAAAACACCCCTATCGTGGTAGAGGGAAAGATCACTCATGAATATTCGCCCGGCGAGAATTTTAACCCTTACGACGAACGCGTTTATAGAATGTATGCACCTTCAGGGGAGAAAAATACTTTTTTAGTCACAGCCCCAGAGGACAGCTACCTGAAGGTGGGGTTAACCATAGCGGTGTACGGCGGCTTCGATGGTTTTGCTCCTAATACGGAAGTCCCGCTGGTTTTGGGAGACGTTGCGGAGGATAGTGATATTGAGGTTGAAAACGAGCCGGCGCAGGACAGCCAGCTTGAAACGTCAGAATAAAGAATATTGAGTAAAAAGTATTGCAACGTGTGAAAAAAGTATGAAAAAATAATTGCCAATTGATAGTGCCAATGGTAAAATTAACCTCGTTTCATTACATATGTAGGAGGTTCAATTTTATGGGAAAAATGTTTAAAGGCTGTTTGACAGGCATCGGTGCCCTCGTCTTAGTGGTCATTATTATTATGATCATTGTGATGGCTACTGGCGGAGACGGAGAGGAATCGTCTGGCGACAGCAGTAACAATGAAAGTTCTCCAGAAGAAAGTAATGCGTCGGAAGATGGAGGTTCTGAGGAAGAAACGTATGGCACCGGCGAAGAAGTTCAGGTTGGAGAAGTGACTTATATTGTAAACGGAATGGAAACCTCTGACACAGCTGGTATGGAAGGCATGGAAGCTGAAGCAGATGGGACTTTCATCGTTTTGGATGTTGAAGTGACCAACAATGGAAGCGAAGCTGTAACAATGGATTCTTCTTATATTTCATTACTTAGTAATGGAAATACGTATGAGGCTGACGGTGGGAACTCTGAATTATTCTTAGAACAAGTCAATCCTGATTCTACAATTTCTGGTGAAGTCGTTTTCGATGTAAACCCTGATGTTGCTGAAGCGGACGATTTACAAGCTCAACTAAATGAAGGTATGTTTGGAAGCAATTCTGCAACAGTTAATTTGACCGAATAAATTGGGGGTCTTACTCCACCAGAAAAATTATTTGCTAATACAAAAAGCCCTGCAGTCACTACGGCTGCAGGGCTTTCGTTATTTCGATGCATACATGCGATGATCTCCTCTACCCCCTAAATTTTTTTACCCGCCATCGATAAATAAGTTTGATAATTAAAGCTATGATTAGCGGAATCGCAGAGAACGACGTAGCTTTCCAATTGGTGGAATCAAATATAAAATTCAAGCTGAACATAATGAAAAAGAGTATCAGGAAGATATATACGGTGTTTGTAATAATTCTGTTGATGCGTACCAGCCTTGGTGTTTTCTCTTCAGAATTTTCCTGATAGTGCGGTGCTATAAATAATCCAATGATAATTCCTCCGATAGTATGACCGGCAACAAAGGTTTTATCGAACTCCCCATCAAATATGTAACCCACAATAATACTAATAACAAGAAACGTACTGCCGTAAAGCGCCGTAAGCCTGATTCTTCTTTTCATTAAACCACCCCACTATATATTCATCTATCCCCTAATTTTTGGATGGTCTAACTCGATTTTAATTGAATGCCTCTTTATCATCGATTTATTTCTTCGCTTATTTAAATTTCTGAGAAACACGAGTTTTAGAACCGTAAAAAACGGCAATTCCTTTTTCATAAGAACATAATGAAAGGAAGGTTAAAGATGTTTCAAATGATGATTCCCGTCGTTATTCTGCCTCCCAGAAATAAATAATTTTACATTCTGTTTGCTAAAATAATAAAAAGATTTAACATACGTTTTTATCAGTTCACCTATAAATTATGCTTCCATCGCCAGTTTCTGCCTTTCAAATTTCCGTTCCGCTTCTTTAAAGCGCTCCATGTTTCTCCGCACCCGCTCCTTTCGCAGCTGTTCTTCCGCTTCGTTCAATCTTCTTCCCTGCATTACTACCCCGCATGCTGGCACCATTTAATACACTCCTTTGAGTCGGTAGTTTAAGTCATTCTTCGGCCCGGTGATCGTCACCAGGAAGGATTTACACATCTGCACGATTCGGGACGCGAGCGCGTCATCCACCTCCACGAGCTCTTCCATGATCAGCTCCGTGGAAACGAGAATCGGCAGGTGATTCAGATACCGGTGATTAATCACGGCGTACATCTGCTCGATCTGCCAGGCCGTCGCCCGCGGCACCCGCTCGTGCCCGTCTTTCGTCCACTGCTTCACCGGCTTGAACAAATCATCGATAAACAGCACATCCGCCTTTTTCATGCGCTCCATTTTCCGCTCCAGCAGATTAAAGTCGTCCCGCAGGTCGTTAAACCCTTCAACGTAAGGAAAATACTGGACGGATACGCCCTGCTGCTGTCCGCCCTCCTCCTCGAGCTTTTTACGCTGCATCAGGTTGTTGCTGAGTGCCGTCAAAATATGCGTTTTACCGCAGCCCGGAACCCCCATGATCAGCATGCTGTTCTCCCGCTGCTTCCGGAGCTCTTGGTAAGTACTGTAATAGGCGAGCGCGGCTTCTTTCATACTCGCTACCTGCGGATCCACGTTGTCGGTCTGAAACTGCCCGAAGGTGACATTCCGGAAGCTTTCGGTAATTTCACTGAACTGGAGCAGCCGCTGCGTCCGTCGCTCGCGAATACACGGGCAGATGACCCATTTCTCCACTCCCTCCACCTTTTCCAGCCAGCCGGTCTGGTCTTTGCATGCCAGACACTGGTAATCAGCTTCCCGGCCGGTACCATCCGCGGCCGAGAGTGGATTGCTTTTCATTTCGGCTGATTTCTTTTCGAGACTGGCGAGTACCTTCTGGATGCCTTTGGCTGCTTCTTCCATGTCGGCGTGCCTCCTTCTGCTGTTTTTTCGTTTTTTCGTAGTTCTCTACATCATCAAGCGTTTGGCAGTTGAACCGCTGCCAATCATTCAGGATCTGCTCAGCGTATTTCAGGCTGCGTCCGCCCTGAAGAATGGTGATCTCTAAGGCCCGAAGCACAATCTCCGGGGAAAGCGCCTCACACCAATCATCCAGCCGCTCCCGGTGATAGGCTGTCATTATTCCGCTAAAATTCTCTTCGTAAAACGGAACAACGCTGACGAAGGCCTGTCGACTACTGTTTAATTCATTTGTGGAATTCAACTGCAAATCATCTGTTATGGAATCCGACACTTTGTCCGAATCCGGGTTAGTGACAGGCTGTTCGGATGGATTTGCACATTTTGCCGTAATGGAAGCAAGCATTTTGTCGTAATCCAGCGCATAGTGCAGCGTTGGTGCCCCGTTAGCTTTTTTCAGCTTGGTGGTGACCAGCTCCTTGTTGACCAGTTTATCGATCGACCCTTTGATTTTGCGCCGGGTTAATCCAGTTTCTTCTTCCCATTCCCCGTAGCTTTTATAAAAGAAGCCGTCGGTACGCTTCGTTTTATCGGCGTAAAACACGAGCTGATTTAAAACGAGCGCCGTGTTTAGATCGCCGTCCAAATATTCGATAAAGATACGCGGCACCGTAATGATGTGGTCCTGGCCGCTCATTTTCTTCATGATGGCCCGCAGTTCCTGATGCTTACTCACGCTTTTCACCTCTTTATAAATTTCAGAGAAAACGTTTATTTTTCGTCTTCCCCATGTTGTATATTGTCTGGAAGGTTCATTTCGGGGGATGAAAAATTATTATGTAAGGTGAACTTTTTTATAGCTGCTTCATACGACCTTCCTGCAATTGAACACAAAAAAACCCGCTACTCGGTTTCGCAGCGGGCGCCTCCTGCCTTTTGCCACATCGCGTCGATGATGGGTAATTCGCTCAGGCGGGTGATGATATATTCTTTTTGACGGTACGTTTGAATGCTGTGAAATAATTCCTCTTCGGTATCAAACGAGTAAATATCTTCTCCGTAATACGCATTGACGATTTCCTTGTACGCTCCAATGAGAATTTCATTGGTTTTTCCGCGTTTAATGTAAGCAAAGTTGCTCATTTTATCACCTTCTGCTTACACACTACCATAGTATTCTAACTTTTCATAATTACATTTATTTTACAAAGTTCGGCTTCTCCAGCTGTTGCTGCAGCTCCTCCACACGCTCGGTGTATTCATCGTGCGGAACCTCACCTTTATCGTACTCTTCCTCCAGCGCCATTTTCTCCGTAATCAAATGTGCTTTATTCATTTTTTATCATCCCTTATTTTTTTATGTATCCTTCTCTACCTCTTTATACAGGGGAAGCAAACGTCTAAATGCGTATTTGGGATGAAAGTCATGTAAAAAACAATGGGCACACTAAGACTTATAAATTCTTTGCTAATTTTATGTTTTATGGAGAATTTCCTCAACGCATAAAAAGTTCTCCAAAGCGTTACAATTATAATAGTGACTTATATCTTTACAAAGCCTGGTAAATGAACTCCTTCTTCCATGATTGGGATCACAGCTAATGACGTTTCTTCTTTTGTGAGCACTACAGAGTTGCCGTTAAACCTCGTTACCTCATATACCTTTCCACTGTCCCTATCGCGGTACGTATCTCCTACTTGAATTTTTTCTGTCATTTTAATCCCCCCTAAGATAATAGTCTTGCCATTCTATAAGTTTACCTTTCGTCAATTTTAGAAGATTTCCTTCTATTTTTTTACATTAATTTATAAAAAAGGATGACCATAAAAGCATCTCTAATGTTGCAGTTTTGAAAACAAATGTTGGTCATGGATTTAAATATTGGAAATCATCGACAATATCATCCAACCGATGGCTTTGCGGGTCAGGCCACACGGTAAGCGTCATACACACTTTCCAGGGTGGCGCCCGCACGGGCGCGCTGATAAATATCCGCAATCTCTCGCCGTCGGTGATCCTGGTGACTGGCATGAAAGGCTTCACTGATGGTGCCCGCAAATGCCCACGCAAGCAGCAGCCAGGCGGTTTGGAGGAGAAGCAGGTAGCGTCGGATGGCCGGGGCGCTCCGCAACCGGTATCCGCCCATCGACAGCTTGCCCTTGGCTTCCTGGAAAAAGGTTTCAATCGCCCACCGGTGCTGATACCAGGATAAGACGTCCGCCGCGGTCATCGAGGGGTCGGTGGAAAAGAAAAACCGGTACGCTTCGTGGGAAGCAGAAGCCCGGGAACCAACGACTACGCCCGAGAGGCCACCTTTCAACCGACCCTGAAACCGGACCATTTCATACGTGGTGCTCCGGACGGTCACAAGGTCCAGATCTTCCACCTGCCGGGCCCGTTGGGCCCAGTCTCTGGCTGGTAACGGCATGGGGGCCGTGTCGAGCACGCGGTTGCTTTTGATGGCACCGATAAAATGCCAGCCCCGGTCCCGGACAGTACGGATCAGTTTTTCCGATGCGTACCAGCTGTCAGCCAGGACATACACGGGACGATCGCCCACGTCGATAATACGAAGCTGCTGAAGGGCCAGATCGATTTTACTGGGTCCGTGTTCTTTCTCATACCGTTCGATATGATAAGGATACAGGCGCTTGTTCGTGCCTGCCATGATGGTGAGCCATTGATGCCCGTAAACGGTCGTCCCGGTCTGATGATCAAAATGGTATCCGCCGTCGTCCATCGGGTGGTGCGCCTGTGACGAAGGTTTCGATTTGGGAACGACGGTATCATCGATGGCGATCAGCACCGGGTTGGTGGAGGAAGCCTGCCGCCGGATGTGCTGCAGTACCGAGCGCTGGAGCTTACGCTCCAGGGCATGGTCATCCACCCGGGACGTGCGAAAAAACCGGGTCACCGATGAATGGTGGGCGTGATGATTCGCAGCTTCCTGCAGGGCCTTCACGCTCCCGTTACGGTGCTCCCGGGTCCAGCCTTCCAGCAGCTTCTGCATATGCCGGGCAGCTGGGGCGGACATAAAGAACCGGAGGTTCCATTGATCAAAGGCGTTGGCGATGCAGGAGGAATATGATACGGTAGACATGAGGCAGAATCCTTTCTCGATGGTGTTTTGGTCGATGTCATCGTACCGTATCAACGGGGATTCTGTCTCTTTGTTATTGATAATGGAAATAATTGTTAGCAAACCTGCAACATTAGAGAAGCATAAGGTTACCAATAAGCATCTGCATCCCCCTTCAATCAACTGAGGCACGTTTAATTTCTCCCTCCGTCAGTTGCTGCTTCTTCTCCTGCCGTTTCTTTTTCATAAATACCTCTTAACAAAAAAGGAAGACATCAAATCACAGCGTGGTGCCGTCGTTCAATGTCCTCCAGTGGGCTGGTAGAATTCCATCTTATATTTTTTCAATTTCTTGAGTTATATTTTGTTCAAGTTCTTTACGTCTTGTAATTAGAGACATTTTATAAAATGAAAATATAAGATAAAAACAAAAACCCTCCAGCCATTGCGGCTGAAGGGTTTTATCGATTTTAGTACGTGGAGAGGAATTGCTCTCTTTCCCAAGGGTGAACCTGGCTGCGGAACATGTCCCACTCGATTTCTTTTGCTTCGGCGAAGTGCTCGATGGCGTGTGGGCCAATGGCGTTGACGAGAACTTCGTCGTTCAGCAGGTGCTGAAGCGCTTCGTTCAGGTCTGCCGGAAGGTCCTCGATGCCGAGCTCTTCGCGTTCTGCTTTTTCCATCACATAGATGTTGCGGTCTGTCGGCTCTGGAGCCTCGAGCTTCCGCTTGACGCCGTCCAGGCCGGCTGCGAGCATTGCTGCAATCGCAAGGTACGGGTTCGCTGCCGGGTCCGGGCTGCGCGTTTCGATACGCGTGCTCATGCCGCGGGAGGACGGGATACGCACGAGCGGGCTGCGGTTACGCAGGGACCACGCCACGTATACTGGTGCTTCGTAGCCTGGCACAAGACGCTTGTAGGAGTTGACGATCGGGTTCGTCAGCGCCGTGAACGCCTTCGCGTGCTCAAGAGTACCTGCTAAGAACTGCATAGCCGTTGTGCTCAGCTGGGAATCGGTCTTCTTGTCGTAGAACGCGTTCTCTTTGCCTTTGAACAGGGACATGTTGCAGTGCATACCGGAGCCGTTTACGCCGAACAATGGCTTTGGCATAAAGGTGGCGTGCAGGCCGTGCTTACGCGCGATCGTTTTAACCACGAGCTTGAACGTCTGGATGTTATCGCAGGCCGTGATGGCATCGGCGTATTTGAAGTCGATTTCGTGCTGTCCCGGCGCCACTTCGTGGTGGGAAGCTTCGATTTCAAATCCCATGTCTTCAAGCTCAAGCACGATATCGCGGCGACAGTTTTCGCCGAGGTCGGTCGGCGCAAGGTCAAAGTAACCGCCCTTATCGTTCAGGGTTGTGGTCGGCTCGCCTTTTTCATCGTTTTTGAAAAGGAAGAATTCAGGCTCCGGTCCAATATTGAAGTCGGTGAAGCCTAATTTCTCTGCTTCTTTAAGTACACGCTTCAAAATACCGCGAGGGTCGCCCTCAAATGGTGTTGGATCCTGGCCAGGCTTGCCCGGCTCATATATGTCACAAATTAAACGTGCGACTTTGCCTTTTTCCGGGGTCCATGGGAAAACAATCCATGTGTCAAGGTCCGGATAGAGGTACATATCGGATTCTTCAATACGCACAAAGCCTTCGATGGAAGAACCGTCGAACATCATCAGGTTGTCCAATGCTTTATCCAGCTGGTCCACCGGAATTTCCACGTTTTTAATAATTCCTTGCAAGTCAGTAAACTGAAGACGGATAAACTTAACGTTTTCCTCTTCTGCAAACTTTAAAATGTCTTTTCTCGTGTTTGCCATGTTAATTGTGACTCCTCTCTAAAACTGGAATAGTGAATTATTAGATCTTTCCCCCGGCCGCAGCCGGGAAAAAGTTAATCCTGCTGTTAGTCGAAAAACCGCGACAGCTGTCCCTGAATCATGGACGGACGCGAATATTTGCCTGCCATCATCACTTCCTTGCGGAGGTGCTTGCGCAGTTCGCGATCGGTCATATCATGACTTCTTGGTGCCGAGGGCTGCTTTGGTTCCTCGGAATACGTTTTTAACTCATAGATTTCCTTGATGCCTGAAAGGTTCACGCCCCGCTCCATCATCGCTTTGATTTCAAGCAGACGATCCACGTCGCGGAAGGAAAACAACCGCTGGTTGCCTTCGGTCCGTGTCGGAAACACCAGGCCGTGTTCTTCGTAATAGCGAATCTGCCTTGGGGTGAGTTCCGTCAGCTTCTGGACGATCCCAATCGGAAATAAAGGGGTATTCCGGCGTACATGATCATTCATGCGTTACGCCCCCTTTCATTGAAACTAAGTATATCCTACATGATGTAAGCTTTTCCGTCAAGTTCATGTAAGCTATTTTTACATCAAAATTTTCAGAACTTATTGTTTCTTTTCTATTTTCACTTATTTCCAGGTAAATGTACAGAAAAAGCAGGCCCTCTTTCGGAGGACCTGCCCGTCTGTCGCTTATTGGATCGTTTTTAACGCTTCGCTAACGGCAATTTTCACGTGCGCATACGTTAATCCGCCCTGCACGAAGGCCGTATACGGCGGGCGGATCGGCCCGTCGGCGGAAAGCTCGATGCTTGAGCCCTGGATGAACGCGCCGGCGGCCATGATCACCTCATCGCTGTAGCCGGGCATCGCGCTCGGCTGCGGCGTGACGCCGGAGTCGACCGGGGAATACTGCTGCACCGCCTGGCAGAACCGGATCATTTTGTCCCGGTCGCCAAACTGCACGGACTGGATCAAATCGGTCCGCTCCTCCCCGGAGGCCGGTGAGGCCTGCAGGCCGGCCTCCTCCATCAGCGCCGCGGTCAGTACTGCTCCCTTGTGGGCTTCCGCGACGACATGCGGCGCGAGAAACAGTCCCTGAAACATCTCCTGGAGCATGCCGAGCGTCGCTCCGCCTTCGAGGCCGATGCCGGGCGCGGCAAAGCTTGCCCCCGCCTTTTCAACCAGGTCGCTCCGCCCGGCAATATAGCCGCCGGTGCGGGTAATGCCGCCGCCCGGGTTTTTAATGAGCGAGCCCGCCATCAAATCCGCGCCGATGTGGCCCGGCTCAGAGGTCTCCACGAACTCCCCATAGCAGTTGTCCACAAACAGCACGATGTCCGGGTACGCCTGTTTCAGCTCCGCCATGTACTCCTTCATTTCCTCCAGGCCGATCGAGGGACGGTCGTCGTAGCCGCGCGAGCGCTGAAACGCAATCACCTGCGTGTCCAGCGTGACCGCCTCGTGCACGGCACCCATATCTACAGAGCCGCCGGCGAGCGGCACCACGTCGCAGCCGATGCCCCATTCGTTCATCGTCCCTGCTTCGCTGCCGTCGAGGCCTATGACCGTCTTCAGCGTGTCGTACGGCGTGCCGGTGGCATACAACAGCCGTCCGCCGGGACGTAGCGCCGCAAACAGCGCCGTGCTGATCGCGTGTGTTCCGGAAATAAACTGCTGGCGCACGATGGCCGCCCCGGTACCGAACACATCGGCATACACCCGGTCGAGCACCTCGCGCCCGGTGTCATCGTAGCCGTAGCCGGTAGAGTGCTGGAAATGAAACGCCGACACGTTATGCTTCCGGAAAATGTCGAGCACCCGCTGCTGGTTCACAAGCTCCCGTTCCGCAATTGCTTCAAGCTGCGGCGCAATCCGGCGCTCGGCCTGCTGCAGCTGCTTTTGTTCCATCATCTCACGTGTCATCGGGCCCCGGCATCTCCTTTAGCATACTGCTTGATTTCCCGGTGGATGGCCTGGTCGCTCTGCACATACCCGGAAAGTATCCAGCTTTCGTTTTCTTCATCGAGCGTTTCCTCGCGCACGATCGTTTCATGCTTGAACCGCTGCATTACGTGCCCGTCGGCGAGCGGAATTTCCACCTGGTACGGCTGAAGCTGCTCAAGCAGCAAGCTTTCCATCGATTCCCGCAAACGCTCCACGTCTTCGTTCTTCCGGGCCGAGATGGAAATCGAGGGCTTGTCCGCCGCTACGACCGGCTCGTCTTCAACGGCGTCGCGCTTGTTTACGACCGTGAGCGCCGGAATATGGCTTGCTTCAAGCTCCTTTAACAGTCCGCGTACTGTAGCCGCCTGCTCGGCCGCCCGCGGGTGCGAGCCGTCCATCACATGGATCAGCACGTCTGCTTCCTTCACTTCTTCAAGCGTCGCCTGAAACGCCGCAATCAGCGCGGTCGGCAGGTCCTGAATGAACCCGACCGTGTCGGTCACAAGCACCTCGAGGCCTGACGGCAGCTCCACCCGGCGCGTGAGCGGATCGAGTGTCGCAAACAGCGCGTTTTCCTCGAGCGTGTCCGCTTCGGTGAGCGCGTTTAAAATCGTGGATTTGCCGGCGTTCGTGTAGCCGACGAGTGCAAACTGCAGCACGTTCTTTTCCTTGCGCCGTTCGCGGTATTGGTTGCGCCGGTTTTTGACCTGCTTGAGCTTTCTGCGGATATCGTCCATCCGCTTCTGGATATGGCGCCGGTCGGTTTCAAGCTTCGTTTCCCCGGGGCCGCGTGTGCCGATTCCGCCGCCGAGCCGGGACAGCGATTCGCCCTGCCCGCGGAGGCGCGGCAGCATGTAGTTCAGCTGCGCAAGCTCCACCTGCATTTTCCCTTCATTTGATGCCGCACGGCCGGCGAAAATATCAAGTATCAGCTGGGTGCGGTCAATGATGTACAAACCGGTCTGGTTCGTAATTGTGGAAATCTGGCCGGGCGAGAGCTCATCGTTAAAGATCAAAAGGTCCGCTCCCTGCTCTTCGGCGGTCGCCACCGCTTCCTCGAGCTTGCCTTTCCCGACGTACGTTTTCGAATCGAGCGAACGCCTGCTCTGCGTCAGCACAGCCGTAACCGTGCCGCCCGCCGTCTCCACCAGCTGTTCAAGCTCGGTGAGGGACGCTTCAAACGTCGCCTCATCGGTATCATCCTTGTGCACCGCAATTAGTACAACCCGTTCTTTGTCTACCTGTTGGTTCTCAAAATCCTGCAATAGTTTAGATCCTCCTGTTTTTCCTGTCCTCTACATACTATAATATGGGTTAAGTGCCAAACAAACAAGCCGCGATGCTTAAACGACATACGAAGCAGGAGGAATGATGATGAATTTGCAACCCGAGCTGCTTCCGGACGGCATGCAGGCCTTTCTTTCCTTCCTGCAGTCCCGGGGGCGCAAACCGAGTACGCTGAAGCGCTACGAATACGACCTGGCCGACTTTCACCGGTTCATCGATGTGGTGCTCGACGGTGAAGAAGCAGCTGTCACCCCTGGCGATATTACCACCTATTTTCATATTCTCGTCGAGGAGCGCCACTACCAGCTCCGGACGCTCAAACGCATCCAGACCGTGCTCGTCCGCTACTTCCGCTTTCTGCGCGACACGCAGCGGATTGCCTCCAACCCGATGGCGGAGCTTCCGGTCGACGACAGCGTCTGGAACGTGCTACAGGAGGAGGAGCTGATCACCCCGAAGGAAATGAAGCAGCTCATGGATACGCTCGAGTCCGACTCCGGGCTGTCCGACAAGCAGCAGGCCGTGCGCCCGATGCTCGCTCCGCGAAACATTGTGATTTTAAAGCTGTTTTACGACTACGGGCTCCGCATGCACGAGCTCGCCTCCATCCGGATCGAACACCTGCACCTGACCCGCGGCGAGCTTGACATTACCGAGGGCAACCCGCGGACGCTCCAGCTGACGAAGGAGCTGCAGAAGCAGCTGTACTATTACCTCGACGTGATCCCGCAGGCCGTGCGCCCATCCTTTGACGGCGAGCCGCTGTTTGTCGCATTTGACTTTCAGCGCCAGACGTACCGCTGGAGCTATGAAAACGACCAGCCGAAAAATTTAACCGAGGTTGCGATCCAGAAAATGATCCGCGAGGAACGCAAGCGCGCCGGGATTGAACGGGCGATTTCCGCCACCCATTTCCGCAACAGCTACATCGTGCGAGAGCTCGAAAGCGGCGTGTCGCCGGAAGCACTGATGGACCGGCTCGGCCTGCAGTCGATGCTCACGCTCACCAAATACATCCGCTACGTGAACGAAGAAGCTGCCGGCTGAGCTGGCAGCTTCTTCTCCATTTAACGTTCCCGGTTTTGTTCCTGCTTTCTTTCTTCTTCCCGTTCCCGCTGCACCTGTTTTTTCCGCTCCAGCTGCCGGTGGCCGTAGGTGCCGGTAAGCACCGTCTCCTCGTTTTCCAGCCCGGCCCCAAGCGCCCCGATACAGGTTGCAAGCGACGCTGCGAGCCAGGCAAGCGACAGGTAGTACGGAAATTCGACATTTTGCCCTACGCCTAAGTTGGACTGCAGCATCGACGTTGGAATAAACAAAAACACGGCCAGGAAAAACAGCAGAAACAGGATACAGTAGTAGCATATCACCCCGAACCCGATCGTCAGCACCGTTGCTGAATTATACAACCGCCTGATGCTTCTGGACCGGTTTGTCGAAGGTCTTTCGAGGAGCCCGTGAGCGAGAAGCATCCAGACGGTTAACGAGGTTAAAGCTACGACCATTAAGGTGATGGAGCGTCCCGGCCCGTATGCTGCCCCGAGCTGCCAGAGAGTAGGAAATATTAGCGCATAGGCGCCGGTGGCAAAGGCGATGGCGATTACACTCTTAAAGGCCGTAAACACCTTTACCGGGTTGTTCGCACGCGCCATTCCCGTGACCACCCGGGAATACCCGTTAATGTTCGGACGGGCTACGTACCGTGTATCAGACGTGTCATTGCTTTCATCCGGGCGAATGCGGTACACCGGGGCGATCCGTTCAATCAAACTGTCCCCGAGCAGCTGCCGGGCCCCGGTATTTCGTACATATTTCCCTCTTGAACTGCCCATGGAAGACTGTTTTTCTTCCTGGCGGTCCCGGGCTTCGTCGGAGCTGCCGTGATGCATTTCGCTCGTTAATTGAAGCAGCGATTCGCGTACCCGGCGCATGATTGGAAGCGCACCGAGCGTCGGGATCGACAGCTGGGCAATCCCGCGCTCCACGTTGGCCTCGGCAACGAGAAAATCCTCGTCCCGGAACAGCGGTAGATCCGTCAGGCAAATCACATAATCCCAGCCACGCCGGTCCTTAAGCGTTTGGGCCTCTTCGAGAATAGCGGCCGCTTCCTCGGCAGAGCCCGTTAATGAGTCCACTACCACCTTAATGTCCCAGGCGTACTCATCATCTACCTCTTGCGAAAACAGTTCGGCAAGCTCCGGGTACAGCACATCAATCGTTTCGGAAGCGGCTCCCGGCGCCGGAACAAGGCCGACAATGAGCGACGGCTCTGTGGCATGCTCAGCAGCGCCCTCCGAAGACTCGTCTTCCGGCTTCTTTATATTATTCTCCTGATCGTTCGGTGGAGACATGTTCTTACCTCCTTGGTTCAATAAATAATATATATCATAAAAAATAAGCCGAAAAAGGGCGCGTTCCCTTTCCCGGCTTATTAGCAGGCATTTCTCCTCTAATTACTGCCAGAGTTATATCGTTCGTTTTCGTAAACACTTTTTTTAATAATGCTTCATTCGCATGGGTCTAACTTATACGTTCCCAGACTTTCCTGGCTTTAAACGTCTGTCACGGCGCCCCTGCACTGACATAAGGGAAATAAACCGGCGGGCGGTCTTTGATACCCTGTATGTTTTCAATCCAGATGGATCGTGAATAGCACATACTACATATATTTCACGTGCCGCATTAACAAGGAGGGGTTTGATGTATGAGGACATTTTAAATACTACGGCCCACCGGCGCACAAGCCTTCCACGCGGGCCGTGGGTGATGAGCCAGCGGTGGAGCGACATGCTGTTTCTGCATTGTCCGGTGCGCGCAGGGAAAGTTGAGCAGTATCTTCCCCCAGGACTTGAACTGGATACCTTTGACGGCGAGGCCTGGATAACGGTCCTGCCATTTCAGGTAACCGACATGCACATAAGAAGCCTTCCCTCTTTTCCTTACCTGCATAAGTATTTGGAGCTGAACGTGCGTACGTATGTCCGGCGAGGCAGCACCCCCGGCATTTTCTTTTTCAGCTTAGATGCCGACAAGCTGTTAAATGTTCTGGGAGCGCGGCTGGCATCGCTTCCGTACTATTATGCTTCTATGCGTATGCATAAAGAAACTGAGGCCTTCCACTGCACCAGCAGACGCCGGAGGAAAGAAGCTTTTTATTTTGAAGGCACCTACCGGGCATCGTCTGACGCTTACTGCCCGCTGGAAGGGACGCTGGATCACTGGCTGCTTGAACGGTATTATGCCTGGTCTCCTGTAAAAAACGGTTTGGTCGAAATAGGCATTCACCATACACCCTGGGAAGTACAGGATGCCCAAGCACATGTGCAGACGGTCTCACTTCCTCCATTGGCAGCCGATGAATTGGCTCTGTCCCGTATGAAGTGCCACTTCGCCCCAGAAAAACGGGCCTTGTTCTGATCCGGGAAACGGATTTTGTTTCAACGATAATAACAGAAACAAGCGCTCAGGCTTCATCAAAAAGCGCCCCCGGCTAAGCCGGAAGGCGCTTTTTTTCACCCTGTTTTATCAGGAAATTACTTTTTCGGCTGCATAATGAGCACAGCGTACCCTTTATCTCCGGTGAAATGCCAGGAAACAAAGGTTTCGGTAATATTGCCATCAATCAGGGACTCCAAGCTTGCCCGGTGAATCAACCTCAGTTCTAGGGGTTTCTTCACTTCCTTGAGCTCGTTTGTGTACCCCGCCTGAATCAGCTCTTTTTCGATTTCCACGAAGACCCCGGTCCGTTTGATCACAATCGTACGGTCATTCAGCCAGAACGATTCCGTCGAGGCCGGTACCTTCTGGCCCCTTTCGCTCAACTCAATCACTTTATTTTTGAACCTTTGGTAGTTTAAATGCGCCGGCCACTGAGCCTCGCATTCCGAAGTGTCTTCCGACATGACACTAAGAATGACGCCCCGCTTCTGCTTAAGATCCCAGTCAAAATACATCTCCTGGATATTAATTTTAGCTATCACTTCCAGCTGGGCGCGCATCTCCGTCTGGAGCTGTTCAAACAATAAGTCTCTTGTTTCCTCCACCCGTTTGTGTTCGCCCTGGTTTATCAGAATGGCTTCCATCGGTGCCAAAAAATCCCGCAGGTGAATGACCAGAAACGGATGCTCAAGGGTAACATACACGGACGTCGGCCCCTTTCCAAAATTGTCCCGTATAAGTTTTCCGATGTAGCCGGCAATTTCCCCGTGTTCGGTTCGTATCTCTTCCATAGTCTGGCTCCTTTGGACAATTCAGTTGAAGCGTCCCAGGAGAACGACTTTCCTCATTCATCCGTTGATTTTTATGTGTTTGACGTTCCGCTCATGCCTCCTTTCCCGCTATTTCTTCGGGAAACGCGCAGCATTTTTTCTCTGCGGAGTTGAAAACACAAAAAACCCCAGAGAGAAATATCCCTGCGGCTTATTCCTCAGCACTAATTGTCTGACGACTTTGCCTGTCGGTATTCCGTTGTATCCATAGGTACCGATCGTCCATCCTTAAAATGCACCAAAATAAGCAAGCAGTCTCCTGGACCACTTACATTTTCCACGGTCTGTTTGCCTGGTGTCATTGCAGATTTCCGCGTTCAAAATTATTCAAACAAGCAACAGCATTATCGGGGCAGGTCATCGTGAGCTCTACCGTCTCCAATGTTTTCCGCCGTCAGGACAATTCTGTTGGTTACGGGCATTTTTAGCGTTGATGAGGGCCACGCGTTAGCTTTAACATAACATTCCTGCCTTCTTGAAACAAACTTTACAAGGGCAGCGTTTTGCATGAAATCACGCATCTATCATTAATAATAACCTGTATTATTGGTACATAATAAAAAACTATATACAGAAAAAAATACGTCTTGTCTTATTTTGCCGGAGGTCCTATAACTATCTATAGAGTATTAACGAGTTCTCTTTCTTTTTTCATATCCAGCTATAATTAACGTGCTGCGGCCCTGAAGCTAAGACAAAAGCGCTTAGACTTCAAGCCATTCCTAAAGGGGTTTCTTTAGGAATGGCTTTTTTATTTTTAGCAGCAATAAATAACGAAAGGGAGATCTTTATGCCTTATTTTGCTTATATTCAATACCCCCGGGAGAGAGAGGTAATCGTTGGGGCTATCCCGGAGTTAAAAAAACATGGGGCGAAGTCATTCGACGCCACTTTTGTCACTATAGATGAATTATACACATCCCTGCAGGAGTTCCGCGAGCAAGAATGGATCATTACCTGCATTTCCGAGCTGCCGGAACTGAAAGAACGCTGGAAGGAGAAATGGACAAATGCTTCAGTTTCGCTCGTGACGGCTTCCTCAATAACCAGAGAGAACCAGGCATGATTGCTTCGACGATCACGGGACTCTGCGGGTCTGGATATGGATTACTTCTTGTTTTCATGTGAGGTCCAGACCAGGTCGAGTGTATGCGGCTGCTATTTTGGGTATAAGAATTTAACCGGTGCCTAAACAGAGGAGGCCCGTAAATGCTCCGCAACCTTTAGTAAAGCTGCATGGGACGCCGGGCTACTATAAGTATTCCCTCCATCGAACCATATAGCTTTATGGCCAAGAAAAGAGAACAAAAGCTGTTTTCGGGTCATTTCTCCCAAAGGAGAGGGATGGCCCTTTTAGTTTGGCTTCAATCTTCAGGAAAAATATGGTCATCGACCGTGAATAACTGCTTATATTCCTTTCCGTAATGGTTTCACTCTATTCTACAGCTATATTAATTCTCAAAGGAGAAATGAAACAAGATGAATCAAACACTGCTCGGCGCACTATGTTTATCCCTCGCTGCAGGCATTTGGGGAGGCATGTTTGTTGCGAGTAAATACGTATTGGACTATATTCCTCCGTTCAGCCTGATGGTGATTCGCTATCTCATTGGCTGTACGGTGCTGTTTGCCATTCTGCGGTGGAGCCGCATACCCCGCCCAGCCAAAACAAGAAGCGGCTGGCTGCTGCTTGGCTGGATCGGCTTTATCGGGTACCTGGTGACCATTTCGTTTCAGTTTATCGGAGTCGATCTGGCAGACGCGCACACAGCATCGCTTCTGACAGCGACGACGCCGGTCTTTCTCGTGCTGTTCGCCAGAATCATTTTGAAAGAAGCCATCACTGTCCAAAAGCTGGTTGCCCTGCTTTTAGCAAGCGCTGGCGTGGTCATCATCATTGAATGGAATGCCGGCATGGGAGCGTATTTGCTCGGGAGCCTGATTCTGGTGATGGCAGCTATTTCCTGGGCTCTTCTGTCGGTTTATGTAAAACGGGCGTCGGCTAAATTTTCCTCTGTTGAAATTACTGCCTACGGCATCTTTTTCGGAATGCTTTTAACGATCCCTTTTGCAGGATGGGAGCTTCAGGCCGCCGGTCTGGCCGTCCCTAATATAATGGTTTTCTCCGGCGTATTATACCTGGGCATCGTTTCGACCGCAGGCGGTTTCTTTCTTTGGAATAAAGGCATGCAGCTGATGGAAGCCGGTGTTGGGTCATTGTTTTACTTTTTTCAGCCCCTGGCCGGAGCTGTTCTTGGCTGGCTGCTGCTTGGTGAAGCATTGACGATCCATTTCTTTCTCGGCTTTTTATTGATAATGGCTGGCATTGCCGTGATGACTCTGGGCGTTCCCGCAAAACTGGTTCCATCCTGGCATAGAGGCCAGGGCAAGGACTGATTACAAAAGCAGCAAATAAATGCATAAAGAACCCCCCCAAGCATTACGTTTTTATGTGGATCGCCGGAGGTTAAGAGCAAAGAAACACCGCATTCCGTGCAGGCTGGAAGCGGTGTTTTCGTTTTTTGGATAAGAGATTGTTTCAGTTTATTCCTGTCAAAAGGTTTATATTAACGTACCGTGGTACGGGAGGTACTGGCCCGTATCACTCGCCCCTCTTATAGTCCAAGCAATAGCGTATACAGCGCTGCCCCGCCGACAAATGCCCCGAAACTGCTTTGCCGCTCTCCCGGCCGTTCTTCTTTTAAGACATTGAGCAGCACGCTTTTTATTAAAAAGGAGAACCACACCGTGATGGTCCATGGATGGAAAACGATAAATTCTCCCCGACAGGCCGCCCACCAGAATGCCTATCGCTAACACCCAGCGGGCGTACAGGTCGCAGGCGGCATCGTGGGCGTCCCGCAGGGAATGCTCGTCAGTCACAAAATGGATCGCGAGGACCGCAAAGTAGACGCCCATTTCTTTGATCCTTTTTTTCTTCTCCGCGTATCAACAAGTAGGCAATCAAAGCATTGTAGCTGCCGAAGAAGAGCATAAGAAGCCAAAATACAGATGATTTTCTGTCCGGTTGATTCTGAGAGAAGGACCACTACAGCCCCCAATTACCTGCTAAAGCGTCTAAACTGGCATCTGTCAATTCGCTTCCAGAAATGTTGGTTTAGACCCAGCGAGGGGAGGCGCTATTCGCACTGGCTTTGCAGGTACTCTGCGACTCGGCGTGCCCGGGTAATACCACTCTCTATAGCTCCGTCCATAAAGCCTGCCCATCCGTCCGCATAGCCCGAACCAGCTAAAAACAGGCCTCTTTCCGGTTCCTGGAGGGCGCGATGAAATTCAGTTAATTGATGCTTCTGGTACATTGTCCATGTCTGCTTACTCCACGGATCCTGCACCCAGTTATGCGCCGTGCTTTCCATCACCTGTACGCCCGGTTCCCAATGCGCCAGTGCTTGTTCGACCTCCCTGTCGTCTTCTCCATTCAACCGACTGGCTTCCGGACCAAAACCGACAAGCAGCTGGTCCTCGCCCACGTTCCCTTCATACTGGACATAGTTCAAGGGATAATGAGCGGGGGCAAGCGCGATCGATCGTTCGTCCCACCCTCTCACTCGCGCCCATACCTTGATGCCCTTCGACGTTTGTCCTTCCCTGATGGCGAGCTCTTTTGTTCTAGACAATGGCGGTGAAATCGACACGCTGGATAATAGCTGCAGCGGAAGAGTGATCATGACTGACGTTCCTTCGAAGGTCTCTCCACGCTGGGTTTGGACACTGTAGGCCTGAGCTTGTTCTTCCACGCTTGTCACTTGAACGCCCCGTCGCTTATCGCCGCGCACATCTTCCGCCATGTGATTTAGGAGCGTCTCGGTGCCTTGCTTTAATTGATAGGCGGCAAATAACTCCAGCATCGTTTTCCAATCCCACCGGGAAAGGGCTAGCCATCGCAAGGCCTGGGCCAGCCCGCCTTGTTCCGGAGAACCGTGAAAAGTCAAAGACCAAAGGCTATGCATAAGGTCGTATGCCTCGTGAGTCAACGGTAATTCCTTCAACCGCTCATCAATGGAAAGATGGTCGATCGATGAGAGCCTCCCTCCGGTGAGCGGCTGGAAAGGATGGGGGAAGACTTCTTCTGCTTCTTTCTCCAACGCTGCCATCCCCTGATCCATCATCTTCATGAGGGAGGCAGTGGCGCCTTTGTTTCGCTGGTTTCTAGCAATCCAATACGCGGTACCCGGCGGAGGCGTATGAGTGACCGCTAGCTGGTAACGCATGACTTCTGTCCATATGTGAGGCTGTATCCAGTGAAACCATGTGCCGCCCATTTCAATTTTCTGCCCCAGGCGTTCATCCGACCAAGCCCGTCCGCCCCATCGATCTCTCGCTTCCAGCAGCAGCACCGAATAACCCTGCCAGCCCAGCTCCCGGGCAGCTGCCAACCCGGCCAGTCCCCCGCCGACAATAATCGTGTCATACACTTGATTATTCATGTTATTCTCCTCTCTGTTTTTCCAGTAGTAATGAACGGGCGACTCTAATCAAAACGGCCGTATTTAGCGTCTAGAAGCCCGTTGCGGATAAATTCTTCAATCAATTGGTAAAAGGTGTCCGGATCCCGCGCTTCCACTGAAAGAGTTTCCAACGACGTATAAAATTCAAGCTGTTCGGTGGCATGGGCAAACGTATCGGCAAACGACTGCGCCACCACCTGGCCAAAATGCCAGCATGTCGCTTTTTCTCGCTCAGGCAGCGCTCCACTAAGAATGACAATCGCTCGTAGCAGCATATTTGTCAGCACAGGATCTTTCTTGACGTATACACCGATATGCCCAAAGGCGGCATACAGATAATCCTCGAAAGCTTCTTCTTTCATGATGAGCCGGAGCGTCCCTTCCTCGTCAGTCAAATAAGAGGTAAAAGAAGTTACATCCGCAATCGAACGCAACAGATCCACCATTTGATGCAGCGTGTCTTCGAAGGTGCCGGGTTCATCGTTGGCCATCGCCTTGATGGCGATATCTTTCAGCTTCCGCACCCCGTAGCCCAGGTCCTGGACTTCGGTTTTCCGGTCGCCCATAAACAAAAGCTCCCGGTATTTTTGTTCATTTACGACCGTCGACCCTTCATCGGCCAATTTCCAGTAATCCAGCAGGACAAATCCGGGGAGCACAAAATCCCCTACGCTTGCACGCAGTTGAACGATGACGCCGTCCTGTTTCGCCTGCTGGATCAGCTGGCCAAAATCGATAATCTGCACATACCCCGTCATTTCGGAGGTGATGGTGCGCGCATGCTCCTGATCCAGAGGGGAGTGGTTTGGATGCGTAATTCGTTCGGGGTGGTCGGCCCGGTGAGATTCGAGATCCTCATGCAGCGTGTGCAAAATGCGTTTTTGGGATTGCCGCTTCATGTCGTTGACAATGCTCGGCGCCTGCATCCACTTCACCGCGTGATTGATAAATAAGACAAAGTTCAAAACCGAAAACCCGGTCATCAGCACTGCAGTAATTGGGAATATTGTATACTGACTCATCGACCCGTCCAGAAAGAAAAAGACAATCAGAAGGTAAAAGAAACAGACGTTAAACACTCCGATTGCGTGCTGCGTTTTCCGGTTCGAAATAAAATTCAGCATCACGCGTGGCGTGAACTGATTTGACACGTTTGTAAGTACCATGAGCATCGAGTTAAAGGTAAACGCATTAAGGGTTAAGATCCCTGACAGCATGGTACTGTACATCGTTTCGGTCAGCTGGTACTCCGTGGTGAAGGCAGCCAGAAGCTGCCATCCCGGCTTCAGGCCAAATTCTATCCAATACGATACGACCGCTAGCAGCGCGGCCAGGACGATATAGAGGGCCGGCACGACCCACAGGCTGGACCGGATTTCATGCCAGCGCTGGCGCTTCGACATGCTTTGCAGACGTTTTACCGGACCTGGCAGTAACCGGTAGAACCAATACGGCATGCTTTTCCTCCTTTTCTACTCACTTTTGCAATGGGCGCTAATACAAAAATAAACCAGAAGCGTCTTAAGTGACCTTCCGGCTTATTAATAGCATTCGATCTATTAATTACAACCTGGACCGTATTTATTTTATTAAAAACAATACTTTTTCTTATTCCCTTTCAGCATCAAAAAAACCTGATTTCCTTCAGCCACCTTGACCGATAACGGCTGGCCGAACTGAACGCCCGGATGCTACTCAACCGGATCGGTCACTAAAACCACGGTGCTTTTATCTTTGTCAAAATTCCAGTCCACAAAAATATCACGGACGTCGACCCCTAGAATATCTGCAAACAGATCCTGTTTGTAAAACATCTCTTTTTCCAGCTCCCGCTTGGCAATGCGCAAGGTACGTTCATAACCCAGGTCAATGAATTTCTGTTCAATGGAAACCAAAATCCCCGTCCGCACGATAAGGATGGTCCTTTTATCAGCCCGCACCGAAGTGATATAATCCGGAACCCGCTCCGCCGTTTCGCTAATGTCCCGGATTGTCTGCTCAATTTTTTCTTTGTGCCGGTATTTCTGCTGCAAGGCCTCAGAGGCTTTCTGTGACTGCTGGTAAGCTTCAGGCTTTAGCCCGACTAATACTCCGGTACGGCTTTCCATATCCCAGTCGTAGAAAAATTCATTCAGCGAAGACCCGGTCAATTCTTCCGCATACTCCCGCACCTCAGGGACAATTTTTTTCATCATACTTTCCCGCAGGGTGTGCACGGCTTCCTTACCCTGGTCTTCGAGGAGCTGCTGCTCGATCGGGCTCATAAACCCTTTAAGAAACACCAGCACGTGGCTGTCACCGATCGTTACGTAAGCCGCTTCAGGTCCTTTACCGAATGAATCCCGCAATAGCCGGCCGGTAAAGACGGCAAGTTCTTTTTGCTTGTCTTCTGTCTTCATATGGACCCTCCTCTTCATTCATAAGGTATGTATCTCCGGGGTTTATTATAGGATGAGCTGGCATATACCGATGAGAAAGCATATTAACCTCTGCTGCTGAATTCCCTACAGCGGAACAATCACTCCCTTTATCAATAAGCCTCCCCACTTTTTTCTTACCCTTCCGAGGTACGAACGAACCCTTACTTTAGTTCTAGTTTGAATTGATGAAAAAGAAAAATATATTCAATTATTTTGAGAAGACTTTTAAGCACTTTTCAAATACAAGGCCACTATATAATAACGCTGATCTCCCTCCATAAGCTTTTCTTTGAAGAAACAAGCTTTTCTTTTTATTTTCTTGTTTTCTTCTCAACCATGTAACCTTCCCTGTTTTTTCTTCCTGTTTCTGGGCCTGGAGTCCTTTTTTTCCTTTTTCTTTATAATTCATGTTTATTCATGTTTTTTAACGATAATAATATATATAAAAGAAGTAAGCGTAAAAGCATCTTTCGCTTGAACATCGTCGTTTTTAGACAGAACGGCGTTACCAGTTCTATTGGGATGTTGGCGCTTTAATAAATCAGTTGGTAAAATCACCAGCCCGCAAAAAGCTAGTGATAAGCCAGAAAGCCCCTTGGGTCTTTCTGGCTTTTTTTAGGCTTTTAATCAATAGAATAGAAATTGGAGTGATCATAATTGGAAAAAGAACGTCCCGTAACGACGAACACTGTCGGGAAAATAGGCAAACTGCTTCAACAAAATTTTTGTAAGGGACCCCAATCCGTCGAAGTCATTCTCTCGCCCCCTTATCTCGCTATTTGTCTGCAAGGGTTTTTAGCTCCTATGGAAGAATCCCTGCTGGCACAGGACCAACACAACTCTGTCGAGAAATGCCGGACGACCGCCTTCCGCTACTTACGGCCGTCCCTGGAGGAGATTGTGCAGGCAGAACTAAAGTTCACTTCCAGACAAATGTATTTGGACTGGAATTTTTCCCATTCCTCCTGCTTGCTGCTGGTTGAAGAGGGTGCCTGTTCGCTTACTTCTCCTGCTTTAAGCTTTGCCGGCGGAGCGCGGCCGGGGGCCTCTCCCCTGCCTACACCTGAAAGCCACGGCATGAACGAGTCGCAAGCGTGGGGGTGGATCGACGAGCATGTTCTGCTCGCCCGGCAAAAAAATATCGTGACCCCGTTCGAGCAAGCCATGGCCTCTGAGCACCATCCGCGTTTGGTGGAAAGGTACCGGGCTGACGCGGAGCGGACAGCTATCCAGCAGGCATGGGAAAACGAGAAACCATCCTTCCAGCATTCCTTGCAGGACGTGTTTGTTACTGGCAGCCTGAAGGCCGAACACCGTTATGTACTGTTCTATTTCGATCCAAGCACACAGGTAACCTATAGTTAAACTTTTGTTTTATTGAAAGGAGCGAACCGATGCAGTATTTTACTTTTGTCAAACTTTCCCAAGAAAGGGAAGTGATCGCCGGGACCCGGACGGATTTGAAACAACATGGCTGGACGCCTCCAGAGGATGTTTTTACAAATGTAGATGATCTGTTTACCGCTCTGCAGGAGTTTCGCGAAAGGGAATGGATTATCACCTGCGTGTCTGCCCTTCCGGAATTAAAACAGCGCTGGGAGTCCAAGTGGGAGGCAGCGACTTCCCAATGATATCTCTTCAAAGCGAAATAAATTTATTGCGGTTGTTTTTCTGACAGCCGCATTTATTTCTACAGCGATCATTATTGCAGACGTCCCTAGACCTCCGCAGCCGATAAAGGGCACAGCGACATGCCGATGTGGCAGTCTAGCGTTATCTTCACCAGCCAATGAGGCACCTGGCGATCGGATTTTTAACCAGCTGCCCGGTGAACTGGCGGCTCGTCGACAAAGACATCACGCACGCCATGAAAGTAAAGCCAGGGCCTCCGGAAAGATTTCCCGGAGGCCCTGGCTTTGTTTCAACCTAAGCCTCAGTCTTTGCTGCTATGATGTTATTTTTAATATACAGCATTCCCTCCACTACCAGTAACACCAGCAGCACCCACGGCCCAGCCGTAAGGATTCCATTTTTAACAGGGGCTAAAAAACTCGCTGCTTCAGGAAGAGAAAGGTTTTTCGTAAAAACATAAAACATGCCGAACGTAAAATTCCGGGACCACTGCGTTACCGCATAAACGCCTAAACCAGCTATAGGTCCTTCGTGTCCAATTCTTTTTGCGGCGCGGAATATCTCCAGGCTCTCAATGAAAATAAATGCTGCCGCAGTAAGGACCCAGAACCCGGCCAAAAGCCCGGACGGAAAGACCGCCAGCTTGATAGCGGCAGCACCGGAGATGGACAGGGCTCCGTGGATCATACAGTTGGTATTGGCCCAGTGTTTCCAGAAGCGCTGCAGAATCAGCGGGAGGCTCGCGATGTAGAAAAGAAGGCCAATCCCTAACAGTCCTGCCCCGACCCCCATTGGAAAGGAAGCCGGAAACATTTTCAAATACAACAGAATGAGCGACTGGGTGCTGACCGTCGTTAACAGCAGCACACCGTGTGCCTGCTTTCTCTTTTCACGGTCCCGGACAAGGGCGCCCAGTTTCTTTGCCGCCGCCCCGATGTAGACGCCCCAGACCACTGTGCTGATCGCGGACAAACCATACACAGGCACCATAGCCCACGAGGAATATTCCAGAAGCAGCTGGGCAAGCACAGAGCTCCCGGCCACCCACGTGCCAATACCAAAAAACGGAACATCTCCTATATTCGCAAGTTTATCAGTACGCGGGCTCGCCCACGTGTAAACGGTGGAAACGAAAATATAGACCCACAGAAGCGCCGTTACCGCAGTTAACATGACGCCAGCCCAGCTGTTCAACGGAGAAAAAGCGACAAAGGGACCTAGCAGAAAGATCCCCCATGCCATCACAATTGCCCCGGACGGAGGCTGGTTTTCTAAAACGGCGTTGTTTAGCTGCATGCCGCCCTCCTTTTAGGCTGTTTTGGTATATTTATATCTTTTCAATCCGGCAGGAGGCGTGCTTTAACATGGGCTGATGGGATAACGGATCCACCGCGTCAATCGTTAGTTCATTGACCGAGGCTTCACCGTCCCAGTTGCCGTAGTGAAATGGAATAAACACTTCCCCCGGCTTCACTTCTACCGAAATTTTCACCGGTACTGTGATGGCTCCGCGCGGGGACACGACCCGCACCTCTTCGGCATCGGCCACTTCCAGCTGCCGGGCGTCATCTTCATGCAGCTGCACAAACGCTTCCGGTGCTTTCTCCTCTAAATCCGGCGACAGCCCTGTCTTCGTGCGGGTATGCCAGTGCCACACCAACCGGCCCGTATTCAGCCATAACGGGTAGGCTTTCTTCGTCTGTTCCGGCGGCCCGAAGTAATGGGTTGCATGGAAGATGGCTTTTCCGTTCGGGTTCAGCGCTTCATACTCCTCCTGCGTGTACGGGCGGCCAGTATCCATGACTTTTCCGAAGCTTTGGGCGTCATTTACCTTTGTGCGGAAATCTCCATCGGCATACAGCCGCGTCGTCCCTTCGGGGTTGGCTTTGGGCGCCGGCCAGTGGATCCCGTTCGCTTCTTCGAGCCGGTCGTACGTCATGCCGGTCATATCGCTCGGACGCCCTTCGGATACTCGTTTCCATTCCTCAAAGGCCTCTTCCGGGGTTCTGTACTGTATTAACGGCTCCCCGTCCCTATCGGTGAAGCCCATCCGCCGGCTGAAGTCCACGAGGATCTCAAAGTCGGTCCATACCCCGTTAGGCGGGTCCACCGCTTTTCGCAGCACATTGATCGTCCGGTCGGCGTTTTCCATCGTGCCTTCCTTTTCGCCCCACATGGCTGGCGGAAGGATGACATCAGCTACGTCCGCTGTTGCAGTGAGAAATGGATCCTGTACGACCACGAATACATCTTCCATCGCTTTTCGCGCCCGTTCCCGGTCTGGCAGGGAGACCAGGGGGTTGGTATGAATGTTCCAGAAAAATCCAATCTTTCCCTTTTCCATCATTTCAATTTGCTTAATAATCCCTTTTTCCGGTCCCACTGGCAGGGATTCCTGGTCCACGTTCCATAAATTGGCGATTTCTTGCAGATGGTCGGGGTTTTCGGGATTCCGGTTACCGGGATAAGTGCCGACGCCGCCTACGGTCCGGTTGCCGGAGGAGCTCGGCTGGCCAGCCATATGCAGCGGCCCACTGCCGGGCTTTCCGATCAGCCCCCGCGCCAAATGCATATTGTTGATCGCTACGCAGGCGGCGGTGGCATCGCTGCTTTGGAAGGCGCCCTGCAGCGTCGTGGATACCAGGCTGTCGGTGTTCCCCAGCTGCCAGGCTGCTTCCTGCAGCTGTTCCACTCGTATTCGGGTCACGTCACTCGCTCGGTCCAAGGACCATTCCTCCAGGGAATCTTTCATTTCTTCATAGTGAATGGTGTGCTCCTCAATGAACGGCTGATCCACCCGTCCGTGGTGGAGGATGTCCCGGAGCAGGCCGTTCATGAGCGGCACGTTTGTTCCAGGCTGCAGCTGCAGATGAAGATCTGCATGCCGGGCCGTTAATGTTTCTCTTGGATCCACGACAATGATATACGGTTTTCCCGTCTTTTCTTTCCGTTCCATCACCCGTTCAAAAAAGACGGTGCCGGTTTCGGCCGGATTATGGCCAAAGAACATGACGGTTTCGGCTACATCGAGGTCTTCGAATGCGGCTGGTACCCCGTCTGCCCCAAACGACTGCAGCAGGCACCATTCGGTCGTTGCAGTGCAAAGCCGGGTGTTGGCATCCAGCAGGTGGGTTTTCAGGCCGGCCCTTCCGACTTTTGCAATGGAGTAATAATCCTCTAAAAAGCCCTGGCCGGTCGAATAAATGGAAAAGCCGTCCCCGCCTTTTTCTTCTACGGTTTTTTTCGCCTTTTGAACGATTAAATCCATCGCCACGTCCCAGGACGCTTCCTCGAGCTCGCCCTGCTGGTTGCGTATTAACGGGCTCAAGAGCCGGGTCGAATGGTTATTTGGAATCCACTGATCCTTCGCCTTGGGATCGAGGCGGCCAAGGTTGATGTCGTGCTCCGTTTTCCCCCGTATGCCGACAATGTGATTATCTTTAACTGCGATTTCCGTACCGCAGCCGATCGAGCATAAATTACACGTACTGTGGACCCAGCGGTCGACGGCTCCTGTCGTATCAATATGTGTGTCTGTTCGGTATGGTCCCCATTGCATTGGTATCCCTCGTTTCTTCTTTATTTGTATAATGCCGGTGCGACGTAGCGGATATTCCGGCGCGACAAATGATCCGTGCCCTCTGCCACGTGTTCAAGTACCTCTTTCATGTGGCTGAACGTCTGTTCCATGTGCTCAAGCAACGAGGCTTCCACGGCCTGATTCTGCTGACACAGCCGCTTCCACGCCTGAAAATTCAGTTTTTCCACTTCATCGTCCCGGTAAATGATTTTCAGGCACCGCTTGATCTTCTGATCATCGGAAGGTTCATGGGCCAGCTCGTCTAACACGGTGGTTATCATTGCTTTCTTTTCCTTTAATATCAGATGGAAGCGCACCTCCAGGGCGTCGTTAAAAATAGGAAGACGGGAGAGTAAATTATCCACACTGTGGTTCAGATCCATGATATACGATTGTAAATCATCCATATGCTTTCCTCCTTAAAACTACATGGTTGAATCAATCCTTACCCGTCGGCCAAAAAGCAGTCGTTTAACGCCTGCTGCAGCGTTCCGAGCGTTTTGACGTCAGACTTCCATGTCGCTTCTGAAATGGCTATCTCCATTGCAACCGTAGAGGGGACACCAGTACTCACTGTTTCACAGCCCATTAAGGAGATGCCGTCAATTATGTGGTTGAACAAATGCACCACCCTCTGTTCTATATGGCCGATGAACGAAAGCCCGCCTCCCCCTCCTGCAAATTAACTATTTCTTCAAAAGCACACAGGCTAACCCGCTTTGCTGCCTGAAAGCATAAAAAATAAGCCGAAAAGGTGCCTTTCCCCTTTCCGGCTTATTAGCAGGCTTGATTCCTCTAATTACAGCCAGCACTTTATTATTTATTTACGAAAAGGCGCCCTTTTTCGCAGGACTAACTATTTACTTTACGTATGCTTGCTTTGTTTGTTTCCCTTGCATTTAGATCTTTAAACCCAGAAGCTGTTCGCTATGTGAGGGGTAAAGAAAAGAACCAGTCCTGCTGGGTCAGCAGACGACGGGAAAATAACTTTCATTATTCCAGGTGAAAAATGCCCTAAAAAAGGCGGGATCCAATCTGATTGGATTCCGCCCATTATTTTATGACTCATTTTAAATTAGGAGTTAAGACGACTTTTCCCAATAGGCCGCTTCGTTTTCCGAAGGGGAGGGCGGGAACTGATCGCCTTCGTTCAATTGAATGGTCGTGTTGTCTTCGCTCGCATTGTTTCCGTTTACGAGACTTTTAACCTGGTACGTGCCGCTTTCCGGTGCTTTTTCACCGGTTTTAAATGATTGATCTGCCATGATAATTCCTCCTTACATGCTAACGTGGGTGGAAACGCCAGGCGCCTGAACGCCTTGGCTTCGCGATCATAAGCTGATGAAGACCTTCCGGCACGATCGTAGGGGTCATGCCGGAACCGGGGCGTCTTCCTGTTTAGCGGCGGTTGTTAGAGTCGCTGTTGTTATTCGAGCCGTTGCCGGAATTTTTTCCGCCTTTTTGGCCGATGTCCTGATAGAATTCCTTATCGTGTTCTTCACTGGTGGTTTCGCCACCCTTTTGACCGATCTCTTCATAGAATTCCTTACCGTGTTCCTGGCTGGTCGTTTCCCCGCCTTTTTGGCCGGCTTCGGAACGGCTCATCGTATTTTCGCTCTGGTTGGAGCCAGAGTTCTGATTATTGCTGCCGTTGCCGGAGGTTTCCCCACCTTTTTGGCCGATCTCTTCATAAAATTCCTTGCCGTGTTCCTGGCTCGTTTTTTCGCCGCCTTTTTGGCCGGCTTCCTCGCGGGTCATTTTGTTGTTGTTTTCGTTATTGTTTGCCATGATGCTTCATCCTTTCTATATTTAATTTGATAATCGCTTGGTTTTGAAAGCTTTTATCTCCCCACTCTATACGTCCTGCGGAGTCAGCCCATAAAAAATAAGCCGAAAAAGGCACATCTATCGCTACCTCTCTCGGCTTATTAGCAGGCATTCATTCCTGTAATTATAGCCAGTCCGTATATTATGATTGGTTCATTGAGCCACTTGTTCAAAACCAAATCATTATCATCCATGGTGCTATTAAAAATGTTCCCAGAGGGTCACCTCCTTAAACATACTTAAAAAAATTCTTTTACATTTCTGAGGTAAATTCATTGCCAGAAGCCGGGGCAAATTAATCCGTGCGTCGCGAAAGCAAAAGCAATTAAGCTGTTCTTAAAAAGAGCTGCCCTGTGTTTTATAGCAGATGCAGCCGTAACAGGTTAGCCAGTGCCTCCGGCTTACGTTTTAACATTTCTAAAAAAGATTTACCATACGCTTTACACGATCAACGATTTTTTATTGGGATTGTGGTTTTTTATCGGCAGCATCTGCTTTTACTTTGAAGGTCCGTGGCGGATTCTCGGGGTTACGCTGTTTGTTGTGGCCAGCTTTCAGTTTCTTATCCGCCCCACGATCCGGCTCATTCACGAATTCCATGCCCGCAGGCATTACGGCAGAGAATACGACCGCCAGCGCGAGGGTGCCCAGCAGAGATCTTATCATGAAGCCTAAAGGAGACAATGACCGCTGATGACAAACCTGGAATGGTGGCAGACGCTTGGCTATTTTATTTTCATTTTTAATATTGGGTGTATGCTGCTGATTATTTTACGCGGGCGAAAAAGCGCTACCGCTACCTGGGCCTGGACCCTGGTCCTGTTTTCCCTGCCGTTGGCGGGACTTTCATTTGCGTCTGCAGGGAGGATCCGTTTATTGACTGCAGGACTATTTCATTTCTGACTGGCACAAGGGCAGTTCGTCCTCCTCTCTTTCTGCCGATACTACGCTTCCCAAGGTCCGGCAGGTAGACGGGGATCCACGCAGCTCATCCAGAGCGGTCCCGACATGGCCCGCAGCCAGATTAAAAGCGGCTTTTTAAAATGATCCAGGAAGCTGATGACTATATTTATATTCAGACGCTCTATTTTATTCCGGACCCCGGCCTGCTGGAAAGCTTTCGCATTAATTTCGAGCTTAATGCCTTTATGTATGACCAGCCAACCGCCCGTGAAATGAGAGCAGTATTTGAATCCGATCAGGCTCTCTGCCGGGAATTAACCTGGGACGAATACGAGAAACGCTCGGCGGCCGTCCGGATGAAGGAGAATTTTTCACGGCTGCTTGCTCCTTTGCTGTAAATAAATGTTTATATACTTGCATACAGCCTCTGTGCCATCGTCCGCAGCAGGCTTTTTTACTGTTCATTGGCTGCTGTCTCCGTAAAACATGTCATCGTTTTTATACAGACCACAGCTTTTCTTGGTAAACCATTGACTCTTTCGCTGCTGCTTCTGCCTTTCACGCCAGGCATTTACGGGAAAATTACGTGTCTGCACGAAAGCTTCGTCTTGCAGGCATAATTATTTTTGTATGCATTTAGTTGCGAGTAAATACTGAAGGACTTTGTGATGATGCAATTACCTATTTTACGTGTATACTGGTAATTGTAGAGGTACTAAGACCCTGGTATTTTTTACTTTATTAATGTATCCATAATTCATTTATTTTGCTATTTCCACTTGCCGGCAATTTTGAATAATTACTGAAAGGAGCACGTTATATGGACGTCTCGGCACGTACCCGCCCGGTTGAACCTTTTCAGGCAGGACAATACTCTCTCGTCCGTTTCGTGTACCTTGCTGCAAATACGGAGGAGCCGAACAAGCTGTGGTTTATCGGCAGCGCCATGGAGCTTCAGGAGGAGCTTTTTCTGGAGCATTATACCGAGGTCAGCTTTGAATTAGGAGATGAAATCCGTTTCCGACAGCGGGTGATGAACGTGGTAGCCATTGAATCTGTCCCCCTCGCTGCGCCTGCTGCCTATGGGGAAAAAGAGAGATTGATTACGTACTATGTCGCCTCAGAACACTTTCCTCTCATGTAGTCCCTTCCTAAGCTCTTTTGTACCGCCCTGCTGTGTTGTTCCTGTCATGAAGCCTGTATTCTATAAATGGAGGTGCATGATGAAACAGTTAATTAGGCGTATACACAAAGCCGCCCGCTCGTATTCTGTGGTTGATTTTGGTGTGCTGAAATTCTGCTTATTTACCATCGGTCTCTGGACAGGCATTTTGTATGCCCGGCGCCTGCATGCAAAGCTTCGGTGGATCCAGGCTGCCTCTCTCACTTCCTTTGTTTATGTTCTCTATACTACGTTCCGTAAATTGTGCAGCGGGGAAAAAGAAAGGAATCAATCCTAATGCCTCTTCCCTACCGCCGGATACTCATCTCCCTCGATGGTTCACAAGAATCAAAAGCCGCCCTGTCTAAAGGCATTGAGACGGCTCTTGCCCACGGCAGCACGCTCGCCCTTTGCCATATTGTTGATTACCACAGCATCAAAGAACTCAGGAAACAGTACCCGGATTTAATGCTTCACGCCCTAAACAAGCAGGGAAGCGCGATTATCACCCAGGGAAGAGAAACAGCCGAAAACGCCGGCATCCAGCATGTGCGTGTTTTCATTAAAGAGGGGATTCCCAAAACCGTTATTGCCGGAGACATTGCAGCATCGTTTCAGCCCGATTTGATTATTGCCGGCGGCTCCGGGGCCGGCACCTCCGGGAAAAAGCGCTTCGGGAGTGTCTCTGCCGGAATTGTCCGCCGCGCTTCCTGCGACGTCTGGATTGTTAAAAACAGTGATACCACAGCCGTGTACCGCTCGCTGTTAATTGCCGTCGACGGCTCGGACGCCTCAAAAAGTGCCTTTCATGCCGGAATGAGCATGGCAGCCAGGCTCCAGAGCTGCACGCAGGTCGTTTATGTGCTAAACACCCAGTCATTATCATCGCTTGAACCCTATACGGAGGACATCATCAGCGTGTACCAGGAGCGAGCCGGCGAATTACTCCAGGAATACCGTGCATTAAACAAACTGGAAAACTATGATCTTACCTCTGTGCACTACTCGGTGGAATACGGGACGCCGAAATCGATGATCCCCGAAGTAGCAGCCGGCAAATATCAGGCGGATCTGATTGTTGCCGGGGCCTCCGGCATGGGTCGGACCGAACGGTTTTTGCTCGGCAGCGTTTCTGAAAATACCGTCCGCCGCGCGTCCTGTGACGTGCTCATCGTGCGGAATAATCACCGTCCAGGACCGTGAGCCCTCCTCCCTAGGTTCCTAATTTAATTTTTTTAAGCCGATCCCCTTTCCGAGGGGATTTTTTGTTTGTCATGGAAATAAGCTTCATTTAAAAATTACAGACAGGCGTTGACAGACATAAAAATATTTTATAAAGTAATAAAAGTATCCAAATCGTAACAATTACGATTTATGTTTATGTATGAAGAGGAGTCCAGTATGTCTTCACCGATACCGGTAACGGTGCTAAGCGGTTATTTGGGTTCCGGAAAAACGACCCTGCTGAACCATCTGCTGCACGAGCAGACGGAGTGGAAAGTAGCCGTCATTGTCAACGATATGAGTGAAATCAATATCGATGCCGGCCTGATTGAGCGGGGCAGTATGCTTTCCCGCACGGAGGAAAATCTGGTGGAAATGTCCAACGGCTGCATCTGCTGCACGCTGCGGGACGACCTGCTTCAGGAAGTTCAGCGGATCGCTGGGCAGGGCGGCGTGGATTACATTTTAATCGAATCCACCGGCATCAGCGAGCCCATCCCGGTCGCCCAGACGTTTACATACGAGGATGAGGAGTCAGGGATCGACCTCAGCGGAAGCTGCCGCCTGGACACTATGGTCACCATGGTAGACGCCGCACGCTTCTGGTCGGATTACACATCAGGCGAAACGCTCTTGGAGCGCAGCCAGGGCGCGGCAGATGACGACGAGCGGGAAATTGCCGATCTCTTGATTGAGCAGATTGAGTTTTGTGATGTTCTGCTAGTAAACAAAACGGACCTTTTGGAGCCGGAGCAGGTGCATCGTTTAACAAGCATGCTGAGAGCTCTTCAGCCAAACGCCGAAATCATTGAAACGGCTTTTGGCCGTGTGGCCTCTTCCAGCGTGCTCGGCACCGGGAAATTTTCGTTTGACGAAGCTCTGCAGGCGCCCGGCTGGCTGCAGGAGCTCGAGCAGGAGCATGAGCCGGAAACGGAGGAATATCATATCTCTTCGTTCGTTTTTCGAAGCCGGATACCGTTTCATTCTGAGCGCCTTCTTGCATACCTGGAGGCCTTTCCGAAACAAGTGATCCGGGCGAAGGGCATCATCTGGTGCGTCACCCGAAACGATACGGCACTGTTACTTTCCCAGGCAGGTACGTCGATTCAGCTTGAGCCGGTGTCGTACTGGGTCGCCTCCCTTTCGCGGGAGCAGCAATACGAAATGCTTGAAGAGCAGCCGGAATTGAAGGCCAGTTGGGACCCGGTAACCGGCGACAAGTGCACCGAGCTGGTGATTATCGGCCAGCATCTGGACCAGCAGCAGGTGATCCGGGAACTGACGGCGTGCCTGTTGACCGAGGAGGAACAGCAGTCGAGCGAAAGCGACTTTCACGACCCTTTCCCCTGGCTCGTTTCGCCGCATCATCATGTAAATTCCGGAGATGAACATCCGCATGCTTGACTGGATCATTATCGGTGCCGGCATCCACGGATGCACGACGGCCGCCCACCTGGCATACGACGATCCTTCGTTAACACGGGACAAACGACTGCTTCTGATTGATTCGGGCCCCGGGCCGTTGTCAGCCTGGAATACGATGACCGAACGGGTAGGCATGAAATACTTGCGTTCCCCTGGCGTCCATCACCTTCACCCTCGCGTGCGGGATTTATTCAGCTTCTCAAAACGTAATCATTACGATTCAAGTCATTTTTCCGGTTCCAGCAAGAAACCCTCGATCTCCCTGTTCCGCCATCATTGCGCGAAGGTAATCAAAGAAATGGACCTTACGTCCTGTTTCAAACAAGCTCACGCTTTCAACATCGAACGCCGTGGTCCTTACTGGATGGTGGAAACGGATCAGGGATCGCTGTTTACGAAGCGCGTCGTCCTCGCTACGGGCACTAAGGAGCATTGCTCTCTTCCTTCATGGCTACCAGTTGCAGATCAGGGTGGCGCCTGTCATATTCATCAAAAGCAGGAACCGGAACCTGTTCGTCCGCCAGCCACTGTCATTGGCGGCGGCATGAGCGGTGTTCAGAAGGCTCTGGATCTTAGCCGCCGCTTTCCGGGCCAAGTTACCCTCGCCCTCCGCCACCCGCTTCGCGTGTGGGAATATGATGCTGCTCCTGAGTGGATGGGCGGCAAATATCGACAGGTTTGCAGAAACACTTCGACATTTTCCGAACGCCGGCACGCCATCACCCGCGCCCGCCGGTCCGGATCGATTACGAAAAATCTTTACCGCCAGGTGCAGCGACAGCAGGGCCTTGGTCGCCTTGAAGTTAGGCAGGATCCTATCCGCCGGGTCACTTCTCGCCAGTCTCACTGGCTTCTTCACGGAAGCTCTGCGACATGGGAGGCCCGGGCCATTCTTTGTGCCACCGGCGACCAGTACCACCCAGCCCAGAATCCTCTTCTATTTCGGCTCATCAACTCGTGCCAGCTGCCGCTTGCCCCCTGCGGCTACCCGGCACTTGCCCCGTATTCCCCTGTTTGGGCCAGGGGATTGTATGTCAGCGGACCGCTGGCCGATTTAGCGATCGGGCCCACCGCCCGAAATATTGCCGGAGCCCGCACCGCGGCTGCATGCATTCAACAGGAAGCCCAGCATGCCTGCACGTAGTACATGCATCTAGTAAGCTATTATATTTTTATTTATTAAATCGTAATGAATACGATTAACTACAAGGAGTGGTAATGATGAAGAAATTTCCAGTAAAAGGGTTAAGTGCCCTGACCGTCAGCGCGATGCTTATCACCGGCTGCGGCAATTCCACGGAGGAAAGCTCGGGGAGCGGTGACTCTTCAGAATCACAGGAACAGAGCCAGGAAAGCTCCGGAGAAGAAAACCAAAGCAATGAGCAGGAAGAAAGTGACGATCAGAACGAAAGCAGCAATGGCAATGAAGAAGAAAGCCATGACCATAACCACGAAGAAGGAGAAAGCCACGACCACAGTCATGATGAGGAAAGCCATGATCACAGTCATGACCACAGCCACGCCCAGGACGCCGAATCCCAGCGCATTTACAACGGCTTTTTCTACAATAATGAAGTAGAAGACCGCCCTCTTTCCGATTGGGCCGGCGAATGGCAGTCTGTTTATCCTTATTTGGAAGACGGCACGCTCGATGAAGTATTCGCCCACAAAGCGGAAGAAGATGGTGAAATGACGCAGGAAGAATACAAAGAATATTACGAGGAAGGCTACCAGACCGACGTGGATGAAATTACTATTGAAGAGGATGGCACCGTTTCCTTCATGAAGGACGGAGAAGAAATGACCGGGCGATACGCTTCCGGCGGCCATGAGATTCTGGAATACGAAGCCGGCAACCGCGGCGTTCGATTTGTCTTCGAATTAGAAGAAGGCGATGAAGGTATGCCTGAATACATTCAGTTCAGCGACCACAGCATTGCTCCGACCGACGCCGGGCATTACCACCTTTATTGGGGGGACGATAACGGTGAGTTGCTGGAAGAAGTCGAAAACTGGCCGACCTACTACCCGTCAGATATGAATGGCGAGGAAATTACTCATGAAATGATCGCCCACTAATTATCTCTCAATCAGCAAGCTGTTTACAGAAAGGATCGAGTATAAATGAAAAAACAAACTGCACTAGGTGCTTCTATACTTGCCGGCGCTGTCCTGCTTCAGGCCTGCAGCACGGGAAGCGAAAACCAGCAAAACGCTTCCGGGGATAATAACGAAGACCAGCAGGCGCAAAACGAAAAGCTGGACGTTTACACCACCCTGTTTGCCTGGGAGGACTTTGCCAGACAAATCGGCGGCGACTATGTGAATGTTGAAAACGTCGTTCCACCCGGCTCCAATGCCCATTCCTTTGACCCTACCCCCCAGACGCTGACTAACATAGCCGAGGGCGACCTGTTTGTTATGACCGGAAGCGGTATGGAAGGATTTGCGGAAGAAGCGAAGAGCACGGTCGACGGCCAGGACGTTTCCGTGCTCGAAGTGACCAATAACATGGAGCTGCTGGAAGCCTCTGACGGACATTCGCACAACCACGGCGGAGATGACCATAGCCACGATGAAGAAGGACACAGCCACGGTGAAGAAGGACACAGCCACGGTGAAGAAGGACACAGCCACGGTGAAGAAGGACACAGCCACGGTGAAGAAGGACACAGCCACGGTGAAGAAGGACACTCGCACAGCCACGGCGGCGTAGACCCTCACGTATGGCTGGACCCAGTCCGTGCCCAGCAGGCTGCTGAGAGCATCAAGAATGAATTAGTGGAACAAATGCCGGAGCAGGAAGAAACGTTTGAAGAAAACTACCAGGCCCTGGTGTCCGATCTTGAAGACGTTGACCAGGGATTCCAGGACGTGGCTGACAATAGTGACAGCAATCAGTTTATCGTCTCCCATGCGGCTTATGGCTATTGGGAAGAGCGGTACGGCTTCGAACAAATTCCTGTCAGCGGCATCAATGTCCAAGATGAGCCCTCTGTGAAGGAAATCAACGAGATTGTCGCTACAGCAGAAGAAAATAACATTAATACCATCCTTTTGGAACAGAATATTCCTTCTCAAACAGCAGAAACGGTACAGGAGGAAATCGGCGCAGATGTTGCCTACCTGCATAACCTGTCCAGCGTCATGGAAGAAGATATTGAAAATGATGCCACCTATGTGTCTTTAATGGAAGATAATATTGAAAGCCTCGACCAGGCACTGAATAACTAAACAGCAAAAAGCCAGACGGGCGGTCCGTCTGGCTTTTACATTTATATCGCGGCGAGCTACCCCCGCAGCCGGAACAGCCTTAGGCTGTTCGCCACCACGATAAGGGCTGCTCCGGTATCGCTCAGCACCGCCATCCAAAGCGTCAGCAGATCCGGCACGATCAGCGCCAGTGCAGCCACTTTAATCAGCACCGCAAACCAGATATTCTGCTTAATAATGCGCAGCGCTTTCCGGCTGAGGCGGATCGTATACGGAAGCTTTTCAAGGTTGTCCGCCATCAGGACAATATCCGCCGCTTCCATCGAGGTGTCAGCTCCGGCACCGCCCATGGCAATGCCGATATCGGCGGTGGCAAGCGCCGGAGCGTCATTGATGCCGTCTCCGATCATGCCGACTCGCCGGCCTTCCTGCTGCAGGGTGCGTACGGCTTTTGCCTTATCCTCCGGCAGCAGCCCGGCCATATACCTATCAATGTTTGCCTGGCCCGCAATTTTCGCGGCAGTCCCTTCATTGTCGCCAGTAAGAACGGTCAACTCGCGAATACCGTTTTTATGAAGCGACTGTACTGCTCCCGAGGACATCGGGCGGATTTTATCGGCTACGCCTACATAGCCCAGCACGCTCTCCTCGTCGCCGACCAGCACAACAGTCATGCCTTCATTTTGAAGCTGTTGGATTTCTTCTTCGTATTTTTCTATCTGGACGCCCTTCTCTTTCAGCCACTCCGGCTTTCCGGCAGCATACAATTTGCCTTCAATCGTACCGGCCACCCCTTTCCCGGGCTCTGCATAAAAGTTTGTTCCTTCCCGGGAGGCCACTTTCTGTTCTCCGGCGTATGCTGTAATGGCACGACCGATGGGATGGTTCGAATACGCCTCCAGGGTCGAAGCAACCGACAGCAGCCGGTCTGCGTCGCCATCTGCCGCATACACTTTTTCCACGACCGGTTTTCCTTCCGTGAGCGTCCCAGTCTTGTCAAAGGCCAGGGCATTCAGTGTACCGGCGGCTTCAAGAAAGGCCCCGCCTTTAATCAGCACGCCCTGCTTAGCCGCATTGCCGATGGCTGAAACGATGGCGACAGGTGTTGAAATGACGAGCGCACACGGGCAGGCTACGACAAGCAGCGCCAGTCCCCGGTACACCCAGTCGGACCAGCCCCCAAAACCAATGGCCGGCGGCACCACAATCACCGCAATAGCAGCGGCAAACACGATCGGCGTATAAATCGCCGCAAACCGGTCCACAAAGCTCTGGGTCGGCGCCTGCTGCTCCTGCGCCTCTTCCACCAGATGAATGATTCTGGCAAGCGTCGTATCCTCCGGTCGTGCCGTCACTTCTACCTCCAGGCTGCCATAGTCATTCAGCGTACCGGCGTATACCGTATCCCCGGAGGCTTTATCGATCGGAAGCGACTCCCCGGTAATCGGGGACTGGTCAATCATGGAGGTGCCTGAACGGATGGTGCCGTCCAGCGGAATTTTTTCTCCCGGCTTAATCAGCATCGTCTGTCCTATCCGGACTTCCTCTACCGGACGCCGGACCCACGTGTCTCCTGTTTTCACCCAGGCTTCCGCCGGGGCCAGATCCATCAGGTGGCTGATCGATTTGCGCGTTTTCGCGACGGAATACTGTTGCAGCGCGTTCCCCAGCGCAAACAGCCAGACGACCAGGGCCCCTTCAAAATATTCTCCGATGAGCGGAGCGCCGATGGCGGCGCCCATCATGAGGACGTTCATATCAAGCGACCGGCTTTTGATAGCATAATAGGCACTTTTCGCCGGCTTGTAGCCTCCCACCACAATAACGGAAAGATACAAAAGAATCGAAATGAGCGCCGGAGCCGGCGTCAGTGAACTGGCAATACCGGCGAGCAGAAGCGCCCCGGAAACAATTGTGTTCGTCATTCCGCGGAGCGGGGAAGCCTCCGGCTGCCTGGAAGAAGAGTCTTCTTCTGTGACAGGAGCCGCTTCAAACCCAAGCCGCTCGACCTCACGTTTCACGGTATCCCGGGAAAGCTGATGGTCGATGACCATTTTTCCTGTCGTAAAATGCACCTGCACATCCCGCACGCCATCAAGCTGCGCAAAATGCTTATTCACCGTGGCCGCGCAGGAGCCGCAGTCCATGCCGTAAATATTATAGGTCTCGCCTGTATCCGCTGCCGGCACCTGCGTGCTGTACCCGAGCCGCTGCACGGTGTGCTGAATCGCTGCCGGAGCCACGGTCCCGTCCGTTGATACCTGCATACTGCCGGTAGTGTACTGTACTTTTGCCTCCTGGACGCCCGCCAGCCGCGAAACGCCCTTCTGCAGCGTCGCCGCACAGGAGGGGCAGTCCATCCCCTCTACCTGGAAGGTGTACGCATTTTCACCGGCATCAAAAGCTTCCGTTTCCTCTTCTTCCGTCGATGGGGCCGGTGTGCAGCAGCTGTCCTTCTCGGCTTCCTCATTTGAACTGCAGCAGGACGCTTCTTCGACCGGGGTCAGCTGGATGGAAAAAGACCGCGAAGCAGACGGCCGGCTGGATTCTTCTTCGCTGCAGCAGGAGCATCCTTCCTTTTCTTCTTCTTCGGTGGTTTTTCGTTCAAGGGTCTCGTCTTTAAACGCCAACTGACGTCTCCTCCCTTCCCGGTTCCATGCCCCCGAGCAGGTGAGGGATCTGGCTGCCGGAAAGAGTATAGAAAACCAGCTTCCCTTCGCGGCGGTAGGTGACAGCCCCTGCCTGCTTCAGAATCCGTAAATGATGCGACACGGTGGCGGTCGAGGTTCCCAAAATATTTGCCAGGTCACAGCCGCACAGCTCCCCTTCCACGCTGAGGGCGTAAGCTACTTTGTAACGGGTTTCGTCGGCAAGCACTTTAAACCACTGGGAGGCACTCCGCGCATCCACCTGCCCGACCTGTGTCTGGACACGGGACACCTTTTCCGGGTCGTAGCAATATATATCACACTGTTCCGTTGTTTTAGCCATTAAGATCTTCCTTTCAATTTAACAATTAAATGTTTGTTTAATTGAATCTTATACCTATTTAAGCAAACAGTCAAACAATTGTTTAATTGACAGCGCAAACTGTATTCAATTTAATATGAAGCTTTTGGCTCCGGTTCCATTATTTCCTTTACACGATGTTTAAATGACTCTAACATTCACTTCATAAATTCCATTTATAGTAAGGGGCGTGGAGTTATCCACGGTTACAAACATATAGGGGGTCATTGAATGAAGAAGTGGAAGCGTTCAACGAAAGCGGCTGTACTACTCGGGGCCAGCAGCCTTATTGCTGGTACTGCCGCGGCGTCGGAAAACGATGATGCAGACACTGCAGCCAAGGAAAATTCGAAGCAGGCATCGGAAGAAACGGAAGCGGAAAACGTCATCCTCATGGTTCCAGACGGGTTTTCGGACAGCGTGTCGAAAAACTACAGTCTTTATAAAGACGGAGAGCCGGTATGGGAAGAACGCGACATGACGACCGGCAAAGTGGACACTTCCTCTGCCGATTCTATTATTACGGACTCTGCCGCTGCGGGGACCGCATATGCTACTGGTGAACGTACTAACAACGGCATGATCAGCACAACGCCGGAGGGCGAAACAATGCCTTCCATTCTGGATGACGCCGCTGACATGGGCAAATCGACTGGGCTTGTCGCAACATCGACGATCACTCACGCGACCCCGGCCGTTTTTGCTTCTAACGTAGAAGACCGGAACAATTATACAGAAATCGCGAAACAGATGGCAGAAAACGAAAATTTGGACCTGATGTACGGCGGCGGACGTGAACACTTCCTGCCGGAATCTGAAGGCGGCATCCGGGAAGACGGAGAAAACTATGTGGATAAAGCCATTGATGCCGGCTTTGAATATGTAGAAACCGAGCGTGCGATGGAAGAAGCAGAAGGCGACCGGATCATGGGATTGTTTGCGGATGACGCTATGAACACTTCTATGGAGCAGAGCCCGGTGCAGCCGTCCCTTTCCGAAATGACCTCCTCGGCCATTGACCACTTATCGCAGAACGAAGACGGCTTTTTCCTGATGGTGGAAGGCAGCCAGATTGACTGGGCCGGCCACGCCAACGACCCTGCATGGATGATGTCTGATACCGAAGCTTTCGAAAAGGCCGTGGAAGAAGCGACAGCTTACTCGGAGGAGCATGAAGATACGCTCGTCGTTGTAGCGAGTGACCACGACACGGGCGGAAGCGCCAGCGAAGCGACAGAGGAAAACCACCCTTCCAAGCTGAAGGACGTAACGGCGACGGGAGCGGCGATGCAGGAGCAGGTGCTTCTCGGCGACGAGGAGCCTGCCGAAGTATTTGAAGAGCATACCGGCATGACGATGACGGACGAAGAAGAAACCATGGTGGAAGAAGCAGAATCGCTTGAGCTTGGCTTTAACCACGTGCTAAGTGAACGTTCCGGCATTGACTGGACAAGCACGGATCACACCGCTGTAGACATTACCGTTTATGCCGAAGGCCCGGGAGAAGAAGCGTTCTCCGGAAACTTGAAGAACACGGAAGTCTTTGACGCAATGCAGCAGGCGATGAAATAACGAAAATTACCACGAAGCGGTCTCCGGCATGGGGACCGCTTTTTGATAATAAAAAAAGCAGAGGCTCCCTCATCCGGAGTCTCTGCATATAACTCAGCTCATATAAGCATGAGCGCCATTAATTATCAAAAGCCCATTTCCACTTTTTCAGCCGCAGCTTCACTCGTTCGAGGAGGGTGCCTCCTTTATGGGAAGCGGTTTGAGGCTTTTCCACTACATCGAGGAAATTCCATCCGCCCCTTCCGTTCTCTGCATAAATCCACTGGGTTTTCTTATCGTAGTAATAGCGGAAGCCGTCATTGTCTTTCAAATGAAGCGACCGCTCCCCTTCCATTATAATGTGTAAGTATCCGTCACACGTTAACATAATGTCGTCCAGCGTAATATTTTCGCATTGGTCCTGCATAAAAAAATACCCCTTTCCATAGCACAAGCTTCTCCAGTGAAACCATGCGTTTGATAGTACTCAGTGACGCCATGGCTCTTGTGCTTGTCCTGCCCCCATACTTGTATTTTTGCGGCGAATGCCTGCTTTCATTTCCCCCATCTGCCAACTCCGCTGCCTGTTCTCTAATATCTTTATATATAACCCCGGAAGACGATAAGTAAACGTAATAATGATTGCAATGTATTTGTCCGGGGCCGGGCAGGGAATTTGCCAGTACGAATCAACGCCTGGGCCTGCCGGCATGAAAGTATTTTCCAGCCGGCTGTGGAACTTACTGCTTAGTATTTTTATATACTCTCACAGGTCCATATGTAATTTCAACAATGCACACTTGAAAATTATCTGCAACTGATAAAGCTTCTTTTCTTTCCTACTGCCGCAACGATTAGAGAAAGCACGGCTAGCTGCTGCGGCTGCTTTACATACAGGTTTTAGCGCTTCCCGCGGGCTCTGTCCACCGTCCAGTAAACAGCGCCGAGCGACAGCAGCGGCGCAAGCGGCAGCAGCAGTCCGCCTCCGGCGACATACAGCAGCGGAGCTGCCACGCCCAGGCTTCCGGTAAACACCGCCATTCGCGCACGCTTCCTCTGCCCGTATATCCATAGGCCGATGCCTGAAAGCACGATACAAAGCAACAAAAAGGTAACCATACATACTCTCCTTTGCTGGTAAATACTCCTGCCTGACGTATGTCAGCTTGAGTTCATTATTTCAAAATATGGAAAGATGAACCATCCCCAAAAAATTTATATTGTTCAAATAAAAAGACCAAAATAAAGCAGCGCCCCTATTATAGGGACGCTGTCTTGTTTCTAAGAAGCTTCCTGCTCCTGCGGCAGCACTTCAATCGTGTGAATATGGCCGTCCTCCACTTCCACGACCCGGAAGCGGAAATTCTGCTCGTCCACATAAACCCCTTCGTGAATTTCCTCGGCATGCTGCATATACATCCAGCCGCCAATCGTGTCCACATCCATATTCTCTTCAACACGAATCGGAAGCAGATCGTTTACTTCACTCAATAATACGTTGGAATTCAGCTTATAATGATGCTCGCCAAGGTGAACTACTTCCTCTTCTTCAGCGGTGTCAAATTCGTCTTTAATGTCACCGACAATTTCTTCAAGTATATCCTCAAGCGTTACAATACCGGAGGTCCCTCCGTATTCATCAAACAGCAGCGCCATCTGTGTACGCCTGCTTTGCATTTCAAGCATCAGATCATAAATCGGGGTATTTTCCATTACACGGATAATTGGAATCGCGATATCTGCCAGCTTTTGCTCGAGGAATGCTTCGTCTGCCGACGTTGGATCCATCAGCAGTTCTTTAATATGCACGCTGCCAATAATATGGTCCTTGTCTTCACCCATAACCGGATACCGGGTAAATGTAGCCTTCCGGATGACCGGGAGAGCTTCCTTAATCGTCTGATCTGCAGACAGTGCCACGATATCCGGCCTTGGCACCATCACCTCGCGGGCAACCCGGTCGTCAAACGTAAATATATTGTTGACATACTTGTATTCTGCCGAATTGATTTCTCCGCGTTTATAGCTTTCAGACAACAGCAGCTGCAGCTCTTCCTGGGAATGCACTTCTTCGTTCTCCGAGGCGGGCCGCAGGCCGAATGCACGGGTTAACAGGCGCGCAGATCCGTTTAACGTCCAGATAAACGGATACATGATCCAGTAAAACACCCGAATAGGGGTTGCAACGACCAGCGTTAAGGCTTCTGCTTTCTGAATAGCCAGTGTCTTTGGAGCGAGTTCCCCGACCACAACATGGACATACGTCACAAAGCCGAAGGCGATACCAAAGCTGAGCAGGGTAACTACTGTGTCCGACAGCGCCAGCTGCTCAAACAAGGGATGCAGCAGCCGCTCCACGGTCGGTTCACCAATCCACCCGAGGCCGAGCGCTGTCACGGTGATACCGAGCTGGCAGGCAGAAAGATACTCGTCCAGGTTGCTTGTCACTTTTTTCGCCGTCATCGCCCGCTTATTTCCTTCTTCAATCAACTGATCAATCCGGGAGCCGCGCACACGCACAATGGCAAATTCAGTACCGACAAAAAACGCTGTCAATGCAATCAAAACCACAAATATAGTTAAGTTCAGTGTAATCATTTTCCCTGTCCTTTAAAGAGACAGGCTTCACCTCCGTGATTAGGTTTTAGTTTTCTTTCAACGCTAATCCCGAACGGCTACTCCCGTTGTATCTGCAGCCATAACCTCCATGATCGGGGGTCATCCACACGGCCTCACCTCTGTATTCATAGTGATTTTAGTATAAGAGAAGCCTCCCCTGAAAGCAACTGCTTCTTTACTGGTTTCCCCGCTTCGCCAGATCTGCTGTCGGCTTCCGCACTGAAAATTTAAGGGGAAACCACAAATAATTGTGCTTTCCCCTTAACAGTTATCCGCTTATTCTACGGCTTTACCAATACTTTAAGTGCTTCGCGGTCATTCATCGCCCGGTAGCCTTCCGGAACGTCGTCAATTCCCATCGTGACGTCAAACACGCGGCCCGGATTGAGGGAACCGTCCAGAATGTCCGGCAGCAGTTCGTCCATATAGGCACGTGTCGGAGCAGGCCCTCCCGTGAGCGTAATATTGTGCCTGAAGAGACTCGCAAAGCCTACCCCTGCCTCTTCGTACTGCGGCGCGCCCACACGGCTGATCACGCCGCCGGGACGGACAACGCCCACGCTCATGTCATAGGCCGGCATCAGCCCGACACACTCCAGTACGACGTGGGTGCCTTCCCCATTCGTCAACTCGTGGACTTTGGCAATGCCTTCATCTCCGCGCTCGGAAACAACGTCGGTGGCACCGAATTCCACTCCGAGATCGGTACGCTCCTTGTGGCGCCCCATTAATATGATTTTTCGGGCTCCGAGCTTTTTCGCAGACAGCACCGCAAGCAGCCCGACGGCTCCGTCGCCTACGACCGTGACGGTGGTGTTTTCGTTTACGCCGCCCATCACTGCGGCATGGTAGCCGGTGCCGTAAACATCCGAAATCGTCAGCAGGGACGGAAGCAGCGGCGAATCATCACCGATCTCGTCCGGAAGCTTAAACATGCTTCCCTGCGCCTGCGGTATGCGTACGTATTCGGCCTGGCAGCCGCTCATAAATCCGCCGTTCATACAGGATGTCTGCAGCCCTTCCCGGCAGTACGGGCACGTATTGTCTCCATATGCAAATGGCACCACGACGAGATCCCCCTTCTTGAAGTCCGTCACGCCAGAGCCCATTTCTTCGATTCGGCCGATCACTTCGTGGCCCATCGGTTCGCCTCCGCCCTGTTCATCGGCATGCATATGGCGGTACGGATGCAGGTCGCTTCCACAGATACAGGCAGCGACGACTTTCAATACGCTGTCTGTCGATTCCTCGAGCTGCGGCTTCGGTACGTCTTCTACGCGGACGTCGCCCGCTTCGTACATGATATTTGCTTTCATAGCTGAGTCCCACCTTGTCATTAATATGTTTGTTCTTCCCCTCACTTCTCCGCAATCCCTGGAGAAGTGATGCATTCAGTGTAACCCGTACAGTCCGCTTTAAAGCAAGGAAAAGGCTTTACGCTTTTTCCCATAAGAAAAAACACCCCCATTGGTGGAGGTGCTTGTCTATTTCTCATTATATAAATTTTATTTTTCAGCCTTTAAGCTTGCGCCATAACGTGGACCGGTTAATATCCAGCCTTTGGGCCGCCCGGGTCTGGTTCATGTTTTCTTCCTGCAGCACCAAGTTGATTACTTGCTTCTCGATGTTATCCAGTGACTGATTCAGGTCCAGCAGTTCCCTGGCGCCATATGCGGATGCTGGATTAGTTTGAACGGCTTCCCTGGAAATGTACGGGCCTTCGGATTTTTTCACTCCCATTTCAACCATTTCCTGCAGTTCGTGCAAGTTCCCAGGCCAGCGATAGGATTTCCATTCCAGCAAAAGCCCGCTTTCCACTCCCACCACCTGTTTTCCGTATTTTGAATTGTTTCTGGCAATGAAGGTGCGTATATACTCAGGCAAATGCTCAATTCTCTCCCGTAAAGGCGGAAGCGAAAGCACGATGCTTTTCTTTTGAAACTTTTCCTGAAGCAGAGGTTGGTTGGTGTCTGCAGCAGCAAAAATAATTACCGCCACAGAATCAAAGGCAGCCTCAAAAAGCTGTTCCAGCCGTTCAGCTGAAAGTGCCTCCCAGTTTTTCATGTAAAACGTCCCGTTCCCCGATAAAATCATCGCTTCGAGCCGCTTCATCGCCATTTCATCGAAGTCTTTGTCCAGTATTACTTCCCATTGATTTTCAATATAGTTATTACGATAATGATGCAGGGCAGCAGCAATGGAACGCTTCCCTGTACCATTTTCACCCTGGAGAAAGTATACGGATTCCGTAAACTTCTTCGCCCGTTCCACAATGGAACGTACCCGCTCATCAGCTGTCGAAATTTGGCCAAAGGAGACAATGTCTGACTGAAGCGGCTGAATAACTAAACCGTTTTGTTCCACCCTGTATCTGTTTTCATCACTGATTTTCAGAAAATAAAGCCTTTCTTTTCCTTCAACTAAAAATTCCCCTTCTGCAATTACACTGCGTCCATTAATGCTAAAGTTTTCCTGAAGGAAGGCGTAATTCAGCATTTTTTGATGTAAGCTCTGTAAAATATCGTTTTTATCAGCATAATTACTTGCATGTGATGTTAATTGAAACAGGTTTAAAAAAGGCTGGTTGGCAAACATTAATTCTCCTGTTTCTTTAACAAGGGCAATACTTTCCGGTAGATGCTCCAGCAGATGGTGATAGCTTGTGTTCATGGCTTCCTGGTAAAGCAGCACGCTCCCGACTTCCTTAGCCTGAACCACAGCCTGTTCCACCGACTCCGGCCCGGAGGTGATCATGATTCCCTCCAGTCCAAAACGGCGGGCGGTTGTTAAAGTTACCGTGTCTCCAATGATAACTTGAATATTCCGGCTGATGGCATTTTCTACTGCCTGCTGCACTTCTTGAGAGCTGTGAATAACCTGATAGGAAATGGATATGCCAAGCAGCTCCGCCACCTGATTCACCCCATGGCAGACATTGGGGAATCCAATCAGCTCTATAGGGTCCTTCGAGTCTTTGAACAAAAGCAGCGTGCGCAAAATATCGTAGCCGGAAACATCAATTTCCACCACGGGCAGAGAGGACCGTTCACGCAGAATTTGCGCTGTCCCTCCCCGGCTGATCAATACATGATAACCCAGCTCCTCCAGACGCCGGGCCGGCTCCACAGCCTCCTCCAGGTCTGCTGACTCTACGTTTATCCTTACTTCCTGGTGAGAAGCACTAATCCTGGTTGCTACTTCCTTTAAGCCTTCATAAGGAGCTATAATTCCTATTTTCAACATTTGCTTACTCCCTTTAATGCAATTTTCTTCATATTTTACACGAAAAAAGGCACACTATGGAGAATGAATTATTTAGGAGCAAGCTCCGCTGCAATGGTGAGCGCCTCCAGAAGACTGCGCTCATCCGCGATATTTTTTCCTGCTATGTCAAAGGCAGTGCCGTGATCGACCGACGTGCGTATGACGCCGTAATTGAGGCCAACCGTAATGTTCACGCCGGCCTCCAGGCCCAGTACCTTCACCGGCGCATGGCCCTGGTCGTGATAACATGCTACGACGACGTCGAAATCGCCGCGTCCCGCACGAAAAAATAAAGTGTCTGCTGGATACGGCCCTTCCACATGGATGTCTTCCTCCTGAGCTTTTTGGATGCCCGGGAGCAGCTGTTTTTCTTCTTCGCCGTAGCCGAATAATCCGTTTTCCCCGGCATGCGGGTTAATGCCGCATACGGCAATTTTTGGCTGGGTAACACCGGCCTTGGAGAGCGTGTGGTGAGCTAGACGAATCACATTATACGTGCGTTCCGGCGTTATCGCTTCAATGGCATCCTTCAGCCCCAGATGGGTCGTTAGATGAATCACCTTTAGATTGGGAGCGGAAAGCATCATGGAATAATCCTCTGTTCCGGTCAGGTCCGCAAGGATTTCCGTGTGCCCCGGATAATTGTATCCTGCCCCCTGAAGAGCTTCTTTATTTAACGGCGCTGTACATATAGCATCAATACGCTTGGCCATGGCCAGCTGCACGGCTTTTTCCAAATATAAAAATGCATGCTTTCCTGCCTCAAAGGATAATTGCCCAAATGGAAGACCCGGGTCCAGATTTCCTACCTGGATGCAATAAATGACGGCCGGATCCGCTTTTGCTTCCGAGGGCTCCGATATCGACACCACCGTCTGGCCGGTGCCCGTTATTTTTATAACATCCTCTAAACGTCCGGTGTCACCAATTACCACGGGCGTGCAGTAGTCATAAACCGATGGGCCTGCTAAGGCTTTGACAATAATTTCCGGCCCTACGCCTGCCGCATCTCCCATCGTGATTCCAATAACTGGCTTTGTCATGTTAAAATCTCTCCTCTCAGCATTTCGATCGCATGCACGAATGTTTTTTCCGTCCCAAAAGCCCCTGCCTTCGTTATGGCGAGCGGATGGTAATATCCGTGCAGCCGTCCCAGGGGGATCCCCGGCTCAAACTCCTGGATCAGTTCAAATTCTGTACTCTCGAGCGAAAGACACACTGCTTTCGCTACGTCCCCGCCCGTCATGACGACCGCATCAAACGTATTAATATCGAACACCAGGCGAGTTAATTTGCCTAAACCTTCGGCAATTGTTTTCGTCGCTTCCACCATGGGCATATTTATCTCTTCTGCTTTATTTTTCACGTTCTCTACAGCCTCTGACGTGGTATCCGTCGAAATAAGCATCACTGGATGGCTGTGCTCTGAAACCGCCTGGAGCACTTCTTGGATGGAAGGCCCGGATTGCCACCCGGGATCCAGAAAAATCTCCGGAGGCACCGTCCACCCGGGATAACCCGCCTCGAGGTGAGCTTTTTGTTTTTGGGTGATATCACTCCGGCTGCCAGCAACAACCAACACGGATTCGCACTCGTGTAGCCGGTCTGCTTTTTCGGCTGATGATTCGCTCCCGCTTAAACGATAAATCTCGGGTAAAAATTTCATTATCCCCGCGGATCCTGCCCAGATGAGGTCATATCCGGCAGCTGCAAGCGCACGGCTTTGATCTACCATCTGCTTCTCCGTTTCCCCGTCAAAGCTGAGATATACCACGCCCTCCGTTTTCAGGCGTTTCAGCAGTGCCGGAAGCTCCACGGAGGATATTTCCCCTTCCGTAAGGTGATAAGCTTTATTACTGCTTTGTGCCTGAAGGAGATCGATGACTGCTGAAGAAATGACGCTCTGATTCGGAAGCGTAGATATGCCGGTCTCTGTTAAAGATTTGCCGTTAACATATAAATCCCCGTTTATCACCCTTCTTCCGTTCTCGGGATATGCGGGGTTCACCAGAATAAAATCCGGGGAAAAAGCCTCATATAAGGCGTCTAATTCTGTTCCAATGTTTCCTCTCATCGTAGAATCAATTTTTTTATACATTAATTTCGGAGGGCTTTCTGTCAATGGACGGACAGCATCTTTGACGGTCCGGTAGGCTTGCTCAGAAGCCATTTCCCTTGAATCTGTGTCAATAATGAGCGCTTCTTTATGCACAAACGCATTTGTATCACTTGCATTTACAGCCACCGACGGCCGGTAGCCGTACCGGGCGCACTGCACCCCGGAGTCATTGGCTCCCGTTAAGTCGTCAGCCACAATACATATATCCATATTAAAATCACCTCGTCTGGCAAAAATAAGAGGACTTCATGTTTTGAAATCCCCTCATTTTACGTTAAATGTCATTGAAGATACGCTTGAAGTTTTCCTTTTTTCTCCAATCGTTTTACAAGAAAGCCTACGTAAATAGGCAGCAGGATAGCAGTAGTTACAACGCTCGCTGCGACCTGGACAGTGGCCACAGATTCCACACTGGCGAAGGCGGCATTGGCCGAAGCTATCGCTGCCGGAGTGGCAACTGAGTTTCCTGCTGAAGAGCCCTCCGATGCGCCTACAATCGGGTTCCAGTTGAACAGTTTGAATACCCAGTAGCCAGCGCTGCCGGTAAGAAATACAGTCATCAGCCCGAGCACGATCCCGCCGAGCCCACCGGCTAAAATGTCCGCAAAGTTAATCCCCATCCCCAGCGCGAAGGCGAAAAACGGAATTAACATATTGCTTCCGGAATCCAGAAAATCTCTCATTTCTTCATCCAGGTTACCGAGCACCGCGCCAATGATAATTGGCAGTAGCACGGCGACAAAATCAACAACCGAGAACAGGCCGTCCACAAAGCCAATCGCACCAAATATCGATAAGGCAACCATGGTTAAAAAAGGACCGTCGTTAAGCGCCAGTATGGAATAGGCCGCCCGGTCATCTCCTTTTCCGTACTGGCCGACTAGCGCTACATACAATCCACCGTTACTGTTGGTCATAGCTGCGATGATAGCGAGCGGAGCCAGGCCAAGGAATAAACCGTCCGTGCCGGCAAAGGCGTAGGCGATTAAACCGAAGGCTGCCCCTACCACCCATTTCACTGTTAATAATGTGACCCCTTTACCCACAGTGGTTCCGACGTTTCTTACATTAATCTGCGCCCCTGCACAAAGTAAAAATAAAGCAATTAAAACCAGCGCGCCATCGACAAAAAGCGCCTGGGTAAAGCCTCCAATCCTCAGCATACCAGGTGCAAAGGTGTTAATCAGAGCCCCAAGCAATAATGGCACGACCATCATGCCGCCAGGGATTTTCTCCATGTTCGCTTTAATACGCATTATACAACCTCCTTTTAATATTTGCAATTTGCAACAGTAAATATAATAACGCTTACATGTTGAAATATAAAACATACTAATCAATTATTCAACTGTGAAAGCGGATTTTTTAAAAATAGTTGCAAAATTAAACGAATTATAGAATAGCTGTTCGAGGTTTTAATGGAGGCAAAATAAAAAAGAAGCCGGATAATATCCAGCTTCAAGCGTTTTGTTACGACTTTTTTTGCTCGTTCTCTCTTCTTTATTTTTTGCTCTAATTCATCATTTGTCCATAGAATTTAGACAAATTGCCTGCCAGATGTGCTAACAGGTTTTTCGAGTCTTTGAGAGCTTCCTGCAGGGTGGAAGGACCTTCGCTGACGCTAAAAACGGCTGTAATTCCTTCCTCATATACACTTTCAAAGCCTTCCCCAAGCTGGCCGCATATCGCAATCACTGGAATCGATGGATTTATTTTTTGCACGGCTTTCGCAACACCCACCGGCGTTTTTCCGAAAGCGCTCTGGAAGTCTATTTTTCCCTCTCCCGTAATGACTAAGGAAGCGCCCTGCACCCGTTCATAGAAATTGTTTTCTTTTAAAATAAATGAAATCCCCGACTCCAGCCGGCCTTTCAAACACCCGGCCAGTCCGGCCGCCAGACCTCCAGCCGCTCCCATATGAGGTTGTTCACCTACAGCTTTATTTGTATAGGTGTTAAGTACTTTGCCGAATGTGCTTAATGCTTTTTCCAGCGAAGCCATGGCTGCTTCAGATGCTCCTTTTTGCGGACCAAACGTGTAGCTTGCTCCCCGCGGCCCGGTTAAAGGGTTATCTACATCACATAAACCGATTATTTCTTTCTTTGCCAGCCGCGGATCCAGCGAAGTCATGTCCAATGTATCGAGCTGTTTTAAAAACACTCCGCCGTACGGAAGCTCCTGGTGGTTGTTATCCAGCAGCTTCCCTCCTAACGCCTGCAGCATGCCGGCTCCACCGTCGTTCGTACCGCTTCCTCCGAGTCCAATGAGGATCCGGTCAACATCATAATCCAGGCAGGCCTTGATGAGTTCCCCTGTTCCATAGGAAGTAGCGAGGGAGGGATTTCGTTCACCCTCAGGTATTTTATCCAGGCCTGAGGCAGAAGCTACGTCTATAACAGCGGTACTATGTTTCTTAGAAATATGCATCGAGGCGGTGATCGGCTTCATCAGCGGATCATGAGCCGGCACTTGAATTTCTTCTGTACCCAATGCGTGCTGCAGTGCTTCTGAAGTCCCCTCTCCTCCGTCTGCCATCGAAATAATATCAAATTCCACTTTTTGCGAGGAAAATTGTTCCCATCCCTGACGAAAATAATTTGCCACCTCCACTGAACTTAAGCTTTCTTTAAACGAATCCGAAGCAATGACGATTTTCATAGTTTTCCTCCATTGACGGTATTGAAATATTACATAACGCTTAAATTGCCAAAAACAATTGGCACAAAATACAAGACGATCAAGCAGGAAATAACAATACATATTAAGTTTAACCAAATCCCTGCTGATGCCATTTTACTCATCTTCACGTAACCGCTTGCAAATACAATCGCATTCGGCGGAGCCGCTACCGGGAACATGAAAGCAAAAGTCGCACCCATGCAGGCAGCAATCATTAAGACGACCGGATCCGTGCCGAGTGTCGCAGCTCCTGCTGCTACAATTGGATAAACCATGGTCGATGTCGCTGTATTGGAGGTGAATTCGGTGAGCAGGGTAATCAATCCAATGATAAACAGTAATATGATAAACAGTGGTGCGTTGGAAAAAGCAACGAGCTTTTCACCAAGCCAGCTATCCAGGCCGCTGTTTGTAATACCAGCAGCAAGCGCGAGCCCGCCTCCAAACAGCCATAAAATTCCCCATGGCAGCTTTAAAGCTGTATTCCAATCCAGGATTGTGTCTTTTTTATTTTTGGATGGAATAAGAAAAAGCAATAAAGCGCCGCATAATGCAATAATGGTGTCATTAATGCCCGGAATGAAGTTTTCCAATAGAAAGCTTCTCGTAATCCAGGCAAACGCCGTCAGCGAAAAAATCGTAAGTACAATTTTTTCTTCATACTGTGTCTTCCCCAGGTTACGAAGTTCTTCTTTAATAATTTCCCTGCCGCCGGGAATGTGATTAACTTTCATCGGAAAAGCTATTTTGATCAGATAAAACCACACTAACGGGACCAGCAGGACTACTAATGGCACGCCAAACATCATCCAAGTGGCGAAAGCAATTTGCACGTCGTATAAATTATTTAACGTTGCCGCTAAAATCGTGTTGGCTGGCGCTCCAATTAATGTGCCAAACCCTCCGATCGTAGCTGCATACGCTGTACCAAGCATCAAAGCCGTACCAAACGGAAACACGCCGGGTGAGGTATCGATTTCTGTCTCTTTTAAAGAATCTGACACATGTTTGGCTACCGCAATACTGATCGGTACCATCATCATTGTGGTCGCGGTATTGGAGATCCACATTGATAAAAATCCGGTGGCGATCATAAACCCGAGAATGATTGTGTTGGGGTTGGTACCGACAAAAGCAATAACGCTTAGGGCGATACGTTTATGCAGGTTCCATTTCTCCATCGTTAAAGCGATCATGAAGCTTCCCGCAAACAAGAAAATGAGCGGATCGCCGTAGGAAGCTGTAACTCCTTCCATTTCCATAATGCCGAGTACCGGAAACAAGACGATCGGCAGCAAGGAAGTTACCGGAATCGGCAGTGCTTCCGTTACCCACCACGTGGCAATCCAGGCGATCATTCCAAGCATGGAGACCGCTTCTTCAGACATGGTTTCCGGCTGAACAACGAACTGTATCAATAAGAAAAGCAACGGGCCTAAAAATAACCCGATCAATTGTAATTTGGAATACAGCCGGGGTTGATTGGGCGGGTTTGGCTCTTCCTGTTCCAGCTCCTGGCGTTCGGCTTCCCGGACATTATCTGCATGCTTTGGATCAGGCTGCGAAAACGTTAAGATTTTGACGCTGTTTTTTAATTGACTTTTAACTTGGTCATTCCAATGCCAAAGGTGGTTCCAGGTTTTTGTGAAATTCATTTCTTTCCCTCCCTGTTATTGATAACGCTTTCATTAACCAAATCTTATATTAGCGTATACGTTAAGTCAATTATTTTTCTTATTATCTCTAATTTTATTTTTTTATTGACTTTTACGTATACGTTATAGATAATGAAGTCAAATACAAAAAAGGTGGGAAAAAAATGGACAATCAAAAAACTCATCAACTAGCGATTATTCCAGGAGACGGTATAGGAAAAGAAGTGGTACAGGAAGGGATCCGGGTATTAGATTTCATCAGCAAACATTCTCCAAACAATTTCAATTTTGAAACCGATTACTTTCCATGGGGCTGCGAATACTATCTCGAGCATGGCCGTATGATGGATGAGGATGGGCTTGAGAGGTTGAAAAATTATGATGCTATTTATTTCGGGGCTGTGGGTTTCCCGGGCGTACCCGACCATGTGAGCTTATGGGGACTCCGCATTGCGATATGCCAGGGCTTTGACCAGTGGGCAAACATTCGTCCTGTTGAATTTCTCCCTGGAGTGCCGAGCAAGCTAAACCACCCGGACACAGATACGCTGAACTGGGTGCTCGTTCGCGAAAACTCCGAAGGCGAATACTCCGGTATTGGCGGCAGAAACTTTACCGGCCGGGGTCCTGGCAAGGAAGTAGCTGTCCAGTCTTCTCTTTTTACCGAAGAAGGCTGCGAACGTGTTATTCGTTACGCTTTCGACTTAGCGAGAACCAGAAAGCAGAAAAAAGTAACGAGCGTTACAAAGAGTAATGCCCAACAATATGGCATGGTGCTGTGGGACGAAGTATTTGCGAGAGTCAGCAAGGAATATCCGGACGTCGAGACGGACCAGTGGCTGGTAGATGCCATGGCTGCCAACTTTGTTCTCCATCCGGAGGACCTCGAAGTAGTTGTTGCCTCCAACCTGCTAGCAGATATTCTTTCTGATTTAGGAAGTGCTCTTGCCGGAAGTCTTGGCATCGCTGCCAGTGCGAACCTGGATCCGGAGCGCAGATATCCAAGCATGTTTGAATCCGTCCACGGATCCGCACCGGACATCGCCGGTAAAGGCATCGCAAACCCTATCGGTGCGATCGGAAGCGCATCACTTATGCTTGAACAGCTCGGCTATGCCGAAGAAGCCCAGCTCGTCAATCAATCTATCCGGGATGCAACGGCCGCCGGTTATTTAACAGCTGACATCGGAGGAAATACCTCCACCAAAGAAATGACTGACGCTATCCTGGAAGCCCTCGCGAAGGTTTACGTCAAAGCGTAATAAAGCGCAAATAAAAGAATAAAAGTATAACACCTCCTTTTTAACCGAAAAGGAGGTGTTATACTTTTATATGAACGGATAGAAACTTATATACAGGGAGAGGCTTTCGATGAACACTAACGATTATTCCCCTTCAATTCTTTATGATGAAACCCTGCACCAGCATTTAACACAGCTTTCTTCTTCCATAGAAGAAAAGCGCCTGCCTCAAAAAGCGTATCAAATTATCCGGCAGGCGATTCGGAATCTTTACCTTCCCCCGGAAAAAATGGTTCTAGAAAGGGAGATGGCGGAGGTTTTGGATATGAGCCGCACGCCGGTACGCGAAGCCTTGATACGTCTGCAGACCGAAGGCTTAGTGCGGGTCATCCCCCGTAAGGGCTTCGCAGTTACCCCTATTGAACGTAAGAACTTAATGGAAATCTACGAAATTGCGGAGAGCCTGGACGGCCTGGCTGCCGAGTTGGCTGTCCGAAATACAAACGAGGGGACCCTTTCCCAGCTCGAAGCTTTAATTTCGGAACAGAAAACCGCTCTGGAAAGCAAAAACCTGAAAAACTGGGCTATTCTGGACGATGATTTTCATTCACGAATCATTCAAGCGGCCGGAAACGAGCGGCTGAACGATTTAATCGAATTTCACGCCGATCATTTATTCCGGGCCCGTTTATATACCGTAAATAAACGCCCGCTCCCCACCAATTCGATTTTAGAGCATGAAGCAATTGTGGCCTGCCTAAAAACAAACGACGGCAAAGCGGCCAGAACCATTATGGAGTCCCACCGGCGCCGAGCCAGCCGGGACATTTTAAACGTTATTGACTGACTTCAGAGAGAAAATTTTTATTATTTACACAAATAAGCCGCCTCTATTCGCTTAGAGACGGCTCCTCGTTATTTCTTCATATAAATGACTGATACCGCTGGAAGCTTCTTTTCGTAAAACAACAGCCAATGCTCCTGACGAAGATCTAACTTTTTTCACGGCGTCTATCTGTTCTAAACTGCTAACTTTGTCGCTTATTTCTTTAGCATGTACTGGAAATGGCTGCGTTTGGCTTACTTGTCGGACCAGCGCAGATATCTTCATTTCACAGCCATTTGCCGCCAAACAGGTTATTACCGCCTGGTTCAAATCCTGAGTGCGCATAGATTCTTTCTTTTCCCTTCTCCTGCCTAATACTGCTATTAATTGGTGAACAGGCCCATCGCTCAAAGGCTTCCGAAGCTGCTCCCACATAAAGCACTTCTTTGACGGGCCCATTCATCAATTCTTCACTTACTTCCCAAAAATAAACGGTCTCTGATTCCTGAAGAATACGAATATAGGGGTCCACCCGGTGGCGCTCTGTACAGGGAATGGAAAGATATACTCTGTCTTTCCGCAAAAGTGCTTCTCCAAGATCCCAATGCAGTGCTTTTGACAAACTGCGTAATGCTTTTTGAATTTTATAATGCTGCAAGGAGACCACCATTGTCTCTCTCCCTTTCTGTCTGCGTTATTTGTTACCTTTGAGCGGTGAACGTACGGTACTGTCTGGGTGTGCATCCGTAGACGCTTTTGAAGCATACCCCAAAATAACTGGCGCTCGAAAACCGCAGCCGTTCAGCGATGGCTTTTACCGGACTCGTTGTAGTCTGCAGGAGATATGCCGCCTCCTGTATTCGTTTCTGGGTCACGTAGTTTGGGATGGACATGCCAAGCTCTTCGTTCACCAGCCGGGAGATATGGCTTTTGGAGACCTCCAGCTGGCCTACGAGGATGTTCGTATTTAACGCCTGGTAGAGCTGCTGCTCCACAAGCGTAATAAATCTGGAAATGATCGGATTATTATAGGCTTGTATGTCTTCATTCCAGGTGGTATCAAGCATCCCGTCGACCAATACATTGATTCCTTCAAAAAATTCCTCTTCCAGGTTCCACTCTTCCATAACATTAATCAGGGCTACTGAGGCGGCAAGCGCTTTTTTATCAAACGAAAAGGTTTGAGTATAGCGGTCCAGAAATCCGCCTATTAAAAAGAAATAATACTGCTTCAGCACCTGCAGCCGCTTCTCATCTTCCGGCTCGAGCGAAATAATCCGGTATATTGTCGCGAGCTCTTTTTTAGCTTCTTTTTTCCGGCTGCGGAAAATACAGTCGAAAAAACGGTTTTGTGCCTTATAAAGCTCCACCAGCTCCTCGTTTTCTGCCTGGTTCATTTTCTCTATTTCCTGTTCGTATTGCGAACGGAATCGTTCATAATTCTTAGTCATCACGGACGTTCCTTTATTTTATATTGATCTGCCCTTTTTAATGTACTATAGCCCACATGCATAATCTATCAATTACGTTCTAGAAACTATCAATAATTCATCTTTTCTATTAATAATAGCGGATTATAATATACACTGGCATAATAAAAATGCACCAGCAATGAGATCTTCCATTGCCAGTGCATTATATTAAAATTTACTCATCCATTCCCATCGATTTCTTGTATCCTTCCAAATACGGCATTTCAGACGGGCTTCCCATTTCAAAGCCGGTCATCGTCCGGTGCCACAGTGGATAAATAGGTGCTGGGCGCGCAACGGATTCAATCCGGTCATGCTCCTCCTGCGTCAAGTACATATCTGCCGACGCCAGGTTTTCACGCAGCTGTTCTTCGTTGCGGGCGGCGATGACGATCGGGCCGACGTTCGGGCGGTCTTTGACCCACGCATAGGCGATCTGCGGAACGGTTGCGTTCCGGCCGTCAGCTACTTCTTCGAGGGCATCGATCACTTGATACAGCCGTTCTTCATCCTGAATCCACGGCTCCGGCCAGCCTTCGCCCTGACGGGTATTTGCCGGTGCTTTTTTGTTCCGGCCGATTTTACCGTTCAGCAGTCCTTCGCCAAGCGGGCTCCAGATCATTGAGCTTACGCCAAGCTCCCTTCCTGCCGGCAGCAATTCGTATTCTGCTTCGCGGGCTTCCGGCGTATAGTAGATCTGCTGGGTAACCGGCGGGATGTAGCCCGGACGCTCAGCCACGGAGAATATTCTTGCAAGCGCCCAGCCGCTGTAGTTGGAAACGCCCCAATACCGGATTTTCCCGGATTTCACGAGGTTTGTCATCGTTTCCACGGTTTCTTCCACCGGCGTGCGTCCGTCCCATAGGTGCACAAAATACACGTCCAGATGGTCCGTGCCGAGCCGCTCCAGCGTCCGGTCAATCGACGCTTCAATGTTGCTGCGGGACGCGCCGCGGGCATTCGGATCATTGTCAAAATGAAAGCCGGTTTTGGACGTTAAGAGAACTTCATCCCGGCGCCCTTTAATCGCAGAGCCCAACACGCGTTCCGCATCGCCCTTCGAGTACAGGTTTGCGGTATCAAACATGTTCATGCCTGCTTCCAGCGAGATATCCACAATCCGGCGGGCATCGTTTTCATCAATATTTCCCGTCGGCTCAAATCCTTTCGTTCCGCTGAACGGAATGGTCCCGAGTATATACTTTGGCACGCGCAGTCCGGAGTTTCCTAAATAAATGTATTCCATCGTTAAAGCCTCCTGTATTTCATGAAGTGTTTGTGCCTCGTCAGCTGGTTCCTGCAGTATCGAATACGTTGTTCTTATACCTTGAATGATTTTCCGGCAAACATCTGTAAGCGAATACTTCTAAATGTAATATATTTACAATAACTGCAGCTGCATTTAAACATGTACAGCCTGGAAATTATTTTCCGAAATTTTAAGCAGATTAGTTCTTTTGGCATGAATATATAATCAATTAAAGGGTAATATTTACAATGGGTCCAGATTTCTCTGGACTCCAAATAGTGATTCAGTGTTCACCCAGCGTCATATACAACTGGTTTAGGAAAAAGAATTAATGCTTTTTTCGGGCCATTTCTATCCTTTGGATAGGAGTGGCTTTTTTTAATGCATAATAAAGGAGCCAACGTTTATGCACACATCTACTTTTGGTTATATTTTTAACGGCAATGAACTGCTCGTCGGTACTGCCGGGAGCTTAGCACCGTACATCCAGGAAGCATGCCCTCAAATGTACAACAATATCGACAAACTATTTCACTCCCTTCACCCATTTGCGATGGACGGCACACCGCTCCGGTTTCTTTCTGATGCAGCCGTGTTGAAAGCCCCGTGGGCGGCGTATGATTTATGCAATAATCACTGCTTTCTTGATGAGAGCTCCTTTTTCTCCTAAAGAAGTTTTACAGTTCCCCCGATAGCAATGAAGAGTAAATACCATTAAATTTACGAAAGGGTGCTTTCCATGTTTCGACTCGATCTGGCTGCTGTACACGAAGAACCTCCATCTGATGACCATACAGGCAGTTTTTCCGGCAGTGTCTTCCAGAATCAGCGCTGCATTGGCTCGTATCAGTTTGTTCTTCACTGCCGCAACCGTTTAGCCGAAGTCAGTATCACCTTCCAGGAGGATGTAAAAAAACCTGATGATTTCTTTCGCATTGATCTGCACCGAAACCTCGATATTGAAGCGTTTCAGAAAGATCCAAAAACCCTGCTGCGGTTGATTAAGATCAGAGTGCTGAGCCCGGAGTGGCGCCTGCCGGGCACCTCGCGCCAGGGCTTCCAATATGCTTTCGAACATGTAAATACTTTTCATAAATAATCGTAAACAATTAAAAAGCTGAAGCCGGAGAATGATCTCCAGCTTCAGCTTTTATTGTTTCAGGCTGTCTTCGAATTAATAAGGATCCGATGGAATCCCATGCTCTTCAGCCTGTTGGACGCCTTCTTCCGTTTTCGTGGCGCCTGCAGGCCCGCCGTGCGTGGAATCCTGGTCTGCGCCGTCTGTGGAGGTGCTGTTTTTCAGCCCTTCTTCAACACGGCGGCCGTATTCCTCATCACACTTCTTAAAGTGGGCAATCATTTCTTCCTGAATTTCCGTTTTACATGGAATCAGGTTGTCCACGAGGTTTTTGATTAATTCATCTTTTTCCCATTCCTTGAACTTGCGGAACGTTTCTCCCGCTTGTTGGTAAGGATTCTGGCGGTCGATGGCTTCTTTTTTCACTTCTCCTTCGGTATAAGGAGTGTGAGGCTTGCCGCTCATCTGTGCTTCCTTCAGGTTATTCATTGTGGAAGGCTCGTAGTTCACGTGTGGATTCTGGCCTTCGTCGTTATCGACTTTATACGACATCTGTCCGCCGCGCTGGTTGGTTGCGACCTTTTTCTTCGCCTGGTTGATCGGCAGCTGCAGATAGTTGGCGCCGACGCGGTACCGCTGCGTATCGGAGTACGAGAACGTACGGCCCTGCAGCATTTTATCATCGGAGAAATCCATGCCGTCGACAAGAACGCCGGTACCAAAGGCGACCTGTTCCACTTCGTTGAAGTAGTCCTCCGGATTGCGGTCAAGCACAAGCTTGCCGACAGGAATCCATGGGAATTGATCCTTCGGCCACAGCTTCGTATCATCAAGCGGGTCAAAGTCGAGCTCCGGATGATCGTCGTCGCTCATCACCTGGACGCGAAGCTCCCATTCCGGATAGTTGCCTTCTTCAATGGCTTCGTACAGATCCTGGGTGGCGTGGTTGAAGTTTTTGCTTTGGATGCTGTCCGCTTCTTCCTGGGTCAGGTTGCGGATGCCCTGGATCGGTTCAAAGTGGTACTTCACGAGCACCGCTTCACCGTCTTCGTTCACCCATTTGTACGTATTTACCCCGGAGCCCTGCATCTGCCGGTAGTTAGCCGGAATGCCCCACGGGGAGAATAAAAACGTCAGCATGTGCATAGCTTCCGGCGTCTGCGACATAAAGTCGAAGATCCGTTCGCTGTCCTGCACGTTCGTGACCGGATCCGGCTTCAACGCGTGAATAACGTCCGGAAATTTGATGGCGTCCCGGATGAAAAACACCTTCAGGTTATTGCCGACGAGGTCCCAGTTGCCGTCTTCCGTGTAAAATTTCACGGCAAATCCGCGCGGGTCCCGTAGCGTTTCCGGGGAGGTCCCGCCGTGAATCACGGTGGAAAAACGAACAAATGCCGGTGTCCGCTTGCCTTCCTCCTGGAAGATTTTTGCGCGTGTGTATTTGGAAATCGGCTCATCGCCAAAGGAACCGTACGCTTCAAAGTAGCCGTGCGCACCTGCCCCACGGGCGTGAACTACCCGTTCCGGTACACGTTCACGGTCAAAGTGGCTGATTTTTTCCAGGAACTCGTAGTTTTCAAGCGTCGTCGGTCCGCGATTGCCGACGGTTTTCGAGTTCTGGTTGTCCCGGACAGGGTGGCCCTGTCTCGTCGTCAGCGTACCGTCTTCATTCCTATATTGCTTATCGTCGTTTTTTTCTTCGTCGTGTTCGTTATTGCGGTCTTTACTCAATGCTGTTACCTCCTTTAGGAAATCTATTCACTTTTACCCGGGTAGTTTATGGTTTAAACAGTTATTCCGAATTTTTTAAATTCGTAGTATATAGCTATGCACCCTGGCACAGCAGTTTTTCAAAGGCAGTTCCCTTATCCTGGTGAAGCACAAATCAGGCTGGCGGGGACTTCCCTGCCAGCCTCATCCATAACTATACACATGTTAAATCATATAATCCCAGGAATCCTGCTTCGGCTCCTCGGGAGGCTTAAACGGTACGTTTCTTTCGTGCTCCAGAAAGCCCTCGAGGGTCTGGTATTTAATCGTTTCCGGGTATTTTTCCTGCCAGCCGGCCCGCAGCAGCAGATCCCGGACCGGACCCTTCAGCTCCACAAACCATACCTGCACGCCTGGGTCCCTCCGGAACATTTCAATAATCTGTTCCAGAGCGCCGATGCCCGTAGTATCAATGTCGTTCACCCCGGACATGTCAATCGCGGCCTTCAGTCCTCCGCCTTCCGTTTTGCGGCGGTCCTGAATCGTTTTTTCCACCATTTTCACGAAATAGCCGACATTCGAAAAATGAATGCGCGTATCCGCCCGCACGAGCACCGTGCCCGGCACCCGCTTTGCGTGCGGAAACCGCTGCAGATCCAGATAGCTGTGGGTGTCCTCCTCGTAGCCGATTTCGACAATATTCGGGCGGGAAATATGGCGCAAAAGCAGCAGGATGGAAAAGCCAATCCCGATTAACAACCCCCACTGAATGCCGACGAGAAGCGTCGCAGCAAATGTCACGATCCACACCCAGCCGTCCTCCGGCTTTACGCGAAAGGCGTCCTTTAACGACCGGATATTAATCAGGCCGCTGACCGAAACGAGAATAATCGCTGCAAGCACCGCATACGGCAGATAGTAAAATAAAGACGTGAAAAAGAGAAGCGTCACCAGCACACCGGCTGCGGTAATAATCATCGCCGCCTGGGAGGCCGCTCCCGACCGGTAGCTGACCGCACTTCTTGAAAAGCTGCCGGTCACCGCATAGGAGGAAAAAAACGGCCCGGCTATATTGGCATACCCGATCGCCCGGATTTCTTTATTCAGGTTAATACCGGAATCATTTTTATCACTCAGCGTTTTCGTAATCGCAAGCGTCTCCATCATCGCGATCAGCGCAATGGTGAGCGCGGTCGGGACCAGCACCTGTATGTCCGCCAGGTTAAAGCCCGGAATGGTAAAATCCGGGAGTCCCTGCGGCACCCTTCCGACGACGCTTACTCCCTGGTTATCGAGCCGGAAAAGCGCCACCGCCGCAATACTCAGCACGACGACGATGAGGGAAACCGGTAAATTCCGTTTTGCTTTCCGGCCCCCGATCAGCACTAGAAGACTGGCTATTCCTACAAGCAGGGTCGGGATATGTATCTGCGGCAGATGCACGATCACATCCCGCAGCAGCGGAATAATCTGTGTCTGGCTGCCTACGCTGATGCCCATAAACTGGCCAAGCTGGCTCATGCCGATTGCAATCGCCACTGCCGACGTGAACCCGCTGATCACATTCGGGGAAATAAACTTTACAAACGCAGCGGCGTTCAACAGGCCAAGAGAGACCTGCACCACTCCGACCATTACCGTCAGCAGCAGCACAAGCCCTACGTATTCCGGCGTCGACGGCTCTGCATACAGGGACACGCCGGAAAACACAAGAATGGATGCCATCGCTACCGGCCCGATGGCCAGATGCTTTGACGTGCCAAACAGCGCATAAAGAATGAGTGGAAGCAGAGAGGCATACAGCCCCATGACCGTCGGCAGGCCGGCAAGCACGGCATAGGCCATCCCCTGCGGGACAATCATAACAAAGATGGTAAATCCCGCAGCCATATCCTTTTTCAGCGACTGATTATTATAATCCTGCGGCATAATTAATATATCTTTTATTTTCCCAGGCATAAATCCTTTCCTTCTTTCTCCGTGAACTCACAAACAGTACGGCGATTAAATCTCTCTCCTAATAAATCATGAACCATAACGGCCTAAAAGAAAAGCCCGCACTATATTTTTTTGACTCACGGCTTAAATACAGCTGTACGCCTGCTTTAGTCCTTTCTACACCGATTCTCTCCAGTATATTGCTAAGATCCGGCTGTCAAAAATAGGTTTACTTTTCCAGCAGGGATGTTTAAACTGAAATTAACACAAATATTGGTTTCGCAGATGAATGTATTGGGAGAGTCTGTAAACGTATTTTACAGCACCGAAGGAGCAATCCTCTCCAACAGCCGGAAAGGAAAAACTCTCAGGTACCAGGACCAGTACAGGATGCACCTCTGGAGAAGGTATACGTACCTGCCGAAGAAGAAAATTCTTTTTTAAGAATGAAATCTTTCAGGCTCACAGACAGAGAAACGGCGCCCCAGGCCGCTTCTCTGTCTTTTTTTCTTTTTTGTAATCGCTTTCAATTTTGAATATGGAGGAATTGCTATGGAGTTTGACAGCTGCTTTGACATTATCGGCCCGGTGATGGTCGGTCCTTCGAGCTCCCATACTGCCGGGGTGGTATCGATTGGAAAATTCGTGCATGACTGGCTGGGAGACGTCACTGACGTGACAATCACGTTCTACGGCTCTCTCGCCTCCACCTATCAGGGCCACGGCTCGGATAAAGCTGTCCTCGGCGGCCTGCTCGGGTTGTCCGCACACGATACCAATGTCCGTAATGCCTACGCTCTGGCAAAGGACAGCAGCCTCCGTTACGACTTCCGGTTCTGCACGAACACCCCCGGCGGCTGCCACCCCAATACTGTTTATTTACAGGCCGCTTCCGCCACAGAGACGGTCCATGTCACCGGCGCATCCATTGGCGGCGGTGTAGCCTATATTTATGAAATTAACGGATATCATACCAGCATTAATTTGGGCACAGGCTCGGAGATTTTATCCATCGCCGCCCGGATCAAAAAGGAGGCTCCATCTAGATGAAAGACACGATTGAAAGTATTGTGCAGGAATGTATGGCCCAGGACATTAGTATCGGTGAGTGGATGCTCCGCCGTGAAGTGGATCGCTCCGGTTCGTCCCGCGGACAGATTTTCGGGCGCATGCAGGAACGGCTGCAGGTAATGAAGCAGGCCGTCCGGGAGGGGCTGGGTGACCTCGCGGAAACGGAAAGCAGGCTCTCAGGAGGCGATGCCTACCGCATGCATCAGTATAACCAGCATACCGCCCCACTATCAGGACCAGTTATCAGCACGGCGATGGAAGCCGCAATGGCAACGTCGGAAAGCAATGCCAAAATGGGCCTTATTGTAGCAACTCCTACGGCAGGCTCTGCAGGCATTCTGCCTGGAGTGATGGTCTCTCTTCAGGACAACCGCGGCATGGACGATGAGAAACTGACAATGGGACTGTTCGCAGCGAGCGCCATCGGCTACGTTTTTGCGAACCATGCCTTCATTTCCGGAGCGGCCGGCGGCTGCCAGGCGGAAATCGGGTCAGCGACGGCTATGGCGGCGGGAACGATTACAGAACTGCAGCAGGGGTCACCGGAGCAGGTTTCCCACGCGACGGCCATGGCAATGAAGTCACTGCTCGGCCTCGTGTGCGACCCGGTTGCCGGGCTTGTCGAGGTGCCGTGCGTAAAAAGAAACGTGATCGGCACCTCCATAGCCTTTTCAGCAGCTGATATGGCATTAGCCGGCATTACCAGCCGCATTCCCTGTGACGAAGTGATCCAGACGATGCATACCATCGGCAGGGACATGCCCGGCAGCCTGAAAGAAACCGCCGAGGGAGGACTCGCCCAGACCAAAACAGGCAGAGAAGCCGCCGAACGGCTGTATCAGCGTCCCTGTACTTTTTAATCCCTAAAACGATATCATTCAACCAAATGAGGTGCAGCTATGAACGAACGCCGCTTTTTTCAAATCTGGTTCGGTACTCTCACTCTCATCAGCATTATATTTATGTATTGGGCCATCGCTTTCTCCGCCTTCGTATTAGGAGTTCTCTGTTTCTATAATCCAAAGTTCCGCAGCAGGTGACGCCTCCAGTTGTTAAAAATGAAATTATTGTCCTTTTCCGCCGTTTGTGAGCATTCTGCTTTTTGTTTCCCTGCCGCCGTGCTATTCTTGCTATACGTCTTTTCGAAGGAGGTCATTTCCATCGACCATTTTGCATATGTACTTCAACGCCCCAAAAATCAGGTAGACATAGGCACGGCTGCTGATATCCGTTCACGCTTTGGCAGCCAGGAACCCGTTTATTTTTGTTCGGAGGACGAACTGCTTAATAGTTTAAACTCCTTCCGCAATGAGGAACTCATTATTACCACCGTTAGTGACCTTCCGATCATTAAACAAAAATGGGACGAGAAAAACCATTATAATTTATAAATGCACGTAAAACGCTCCGGCTGATTTTCAAAATCTCCGGAGCGTTTTTGGATTATTGGAGCGGAGTTGCATGAGCCCGCTGAATGGAGGCAATCGCCCGGTCGACCACGTGCACATCGCACGGGGCATGCTTTTGCACTGCCTTCGTGACAGTGTTCCCCTGCATGACCTGCTCGAGCGCATTCCCACCGGACTGGCCGACGATGATAAGATCTGGTTCAAGCCTTTCACACAGCTGGTTCACCAGCCGCTTTTTGGGTACGCCATTGTCCAGCACGGATTTAACTTTGGATACACCTTTTTCTTTGGCGTTTTTTCGATACGCTTCGAGCTGGTACTCGGCCTCTGCGTACAGTCGTTTGATCCCAATCGGATCCATCCAGCCAAGCGACGAATATTCATTATAATGAAACACATAGGCCAGGGTTAAATCGGCTTCGTGTTTGACAGCAACGCGGCAGGCTTCATCAAAGGCATCAACACTCGGATTATTGAGCACATCAAGGGCAGCCAGGATATGAGTATAATTTTTCATTCCATTTCACCTTCTTATATTTTATAATAAAAGCCAAAAAGCACGCAGGTCTCCCTGACCGGTACTTTTTGGCTTATGTTGCAGGCTTATGGATTCCTGACATTTCCGCCGCATTGGCTTGTATTTCTTACCGTATTCCCAGGCGGATTTGATGTTCAAACTACAAAAGTTTTCTTTTCACCATTTTCATTCATTTTCACACGTAATTTGAAGTTTGAAACAAACGGGAACCGGATAGAGCTACCCATGAAACCTTGTTGCAGGAGGAACGTATGAATAAACATCACCTTTTAAACCAGCTTAATGCGTTAAAACAGCAGTGGATCCAAAAGGAAATTTCTCTGCGGGAGTATGTGCAGCAGCGTTTGAACCTGCGCCAGCAGCTGAATAAAAAACATGATGAAAAATAACAAAGCCAGGGAGCGGTCTTATTCCGCTGCCTGGCTTCTTGTATGAACCATTATTTTTCCGTAATCCAGGTGGTCACCTGTTCTACTGGCCTCCGTCTGCCTTCTTTCATGTCCCGCAGTGGATAGCCGAGGTAGATCAGCCCGAGCACCTTTGCCTGTTCACCGAGCCCGAACAGGGCATTCATTTTCGGGTGATAGCAGTGGGCTCCCGTGCGCCAGAACGCCCCCAGGCCAAGCGCATGAGCGGCAAGCAGCATGTTTTGTATTGACGCATAGACTGCTCCGTACTCTTCGAGTGTCTCTACCCGCTCTTCCCTTGAAGGCTCGGCCGCCACGGCGATCACCACCGGCGCCCGCAGCGCCTTGTCTTTTTGCTTCTCAAGATTCTGCTGTTTCTCTTCCCTTTCTGCCGGCGTCATCCCTTCCGCGGCAATGGCAGCCATTGTTTCTCCCAGCTGCCTGCGGCCGTCTCCGGTCATGACGAAATACCGCCACGGCTCTGTTTTATGATGCGACGGAGCCCAGGTCCCGGCTTCCAGTACTTTCGTGATAACTTCCTCAGGCACCACGGTTTCTGTAACGAGCCCATTGCTGCGACGTGAATGAATGGCTGTCAGCACGTCCATCCTGCTTCATCTCCTTCGTTTTAAATGCCGCTTACGCCAGTTTATTCTGCCGGCGGTCCGAATTTTCCCTGATGGAAGTCCCGGTACGCCTGCTTAATTTCGTCCATGCTGCTCATCACAAACGGACCGTAGGGCACAATTTCCTCCCGGATCGGCTCGCCGGAATACACGAGCAGTCTCGTGCGTCGTTTGTTTGATTTAATTCGTAGCGTAGACAGGGCTTGCGGATCCCCGTCCTCCTCGAAAGTGAGCGTCGCCACATCGTGCTTATTGACGGTTCCGTCTGCAACGTCAGCACTGCCGGAGAGCGTATATATAAAGGCATTGTGATTTTCCGGCAGGTGATGCACGTATTCAGCGCCCTCCGATAAATTAATTTCGGTTAACGTGATGGGCACAAGGGAGTCCAGCGGCCCCTCTTCACCAGCAATGCTTCCAGAAAAGATTTTTAAATACCCGCCATCAATTTGTACGGTCGGGGCTTCTTCCCCGTATACGTTCTGGTAAATGGTTTCCGTGTTTCGTTTGTCTTTGGGAAGGTTCAGCCACAGCTGCAGCGTATGGGCAATGTCATTTTCCACCCCGTCTTCGGCATGCCTCGCGGCCCACCCGGCATTCATATACTGCACATCACCGGGCTCGAGAATATCGCGGCCGCCGCCGTTATCAATATGCTCGAGCCGTCCATCCACCACGTAGGTGACCGTCTGAAATCCCCGGTGCGGATGATCGGGAAAAGTACCCTTCTTAAACCAATCTTCGGCCATTAAAATGAACGGATCAAATTCTTTCCACCGGTCCACCGGCAGCACCCATCCCTTTTGGATGGAGGGAAAACCGAATTCTTCGTACTGCACCGTCCACTTATCACGAATCCGGCGTTGAAACAGGTCCTGGTTACGTTCCATCAACAGCACTCCTTTTTGAATTTAGTATGCATAGCAACTATTTCCTGAAAAAAATATATTTACTTCATCTGTCCTGCTTCTTTAGTACAACATATATCTTTTTGTCCTGCAAAGAATCTACTCAGCGGCCTTTCTATTCCTCCCGCAGACTTTCGGAGACGTTTTTATTTATTTTAGCAAGCGTCTGTTCAAGCGCTGTCAGCTCGTTTCGGCTGATGCCCTTTGTTACCGCAGCGTTGAACCGCTCCGCTGCCGGACGCACCTTTTCCTGCAGCTCCCTGCCTTCGTCTGTCATAAACAGCTGCACCGCCCGCTGGTCTTCGGTGCCCGCGGCGCGGCGCACGAACTGCTTTTTCTCGAGCTGGGAAGCCATCCGGGCCACATTCGTTTTGTCCTTCTGCAGCTTCCGGGCGATGTCGTTCTGCGTACGCCCGTCCTCCTCCCAGAGGAGCATCATAATGAGATTCTGCTCGGGGGTGAGGTTAAACACCCGCAGCTCTTCTTTTATAAAGCTGGTTAATTTCAAATCGGTCTGGTGAATCATAATACTGATAAAATCTTCGGTATGCATATGAACTTCCTCCGTTGCGCTGATGGATTGAATCGTGTTTACTTATTTTTCAGCAATAGCTTCTATTTCTTCGTGACGCTGCGCCATGTATACCGTCCACTTTACGGGTGAACGCCGGCCGGAAACCTGCATGTTTTTGAATAAATCGGTAAAGGCCTTCTGCCGGATTTACTTGCGAAGCGGAAGCACTGTAGAAGCTTTCACTTCCCGAAGAACAATGCTTGTCTGCAGCTGGGACACTCCGAGCTGGTTTAACTCCCGGATGAACGCCTCCAGCTCCTTACGGTCACGGTGGATGGTTTTGAGCATATAATCAAACGCCCCGGTCATGCAGTAGCACTCCATGACCTCCGGCATCGCCGATAAGTGGCGCTCGAGCTCGTTTATCTGCTGCGTCTGGTGAATGCTTGTGCTCATGAATATCGTGCACAGCAGGTCGTACCCCAGCTTTTCCTGGTTTAGGATCGCCGTATAGGAATCAATGTAGCCGTCCTGCTCGAGCCTTTTTACCCGTGCATGAGTAGCGGGGGCGGAAAGGCTTACCCGCTGGGACAGCTCCAGGTTGCTGAGCCTTGTTTCCGTCTGCAATAAATCGAGAATATGTACATCCACTTCATCAAGCATGCGTTTCCCTCCCGAAGAATATTCGTTTTCAGCACTTTTCTAACCACACAAACAAAAACAAATTCTGTTTTCCCATAAATAAATTAATATCATTTTGAATATATTCATTTATAGAGAATAATATTTCTTCCATTCATTTTACATGATACATTTATTCCAAACAACACTACAGGGAGGAATAACGCATGAAATACGCCGGATTACTGCTGCTTGCGAGCCTCTGCTGGGGAAGCAATTTTATCGTCGGCGAAGGCCTTACCGCTTACGCGTCACCTGTGACGCTCACCATTTTGCGCTACGGGATTGCCGCATTATGCCTCCTGCCTGTCCTCCTGGTTACAGAAAAACGCCTGCTGCCCCGCAAAAAAGCGCTTCTGCCGCTGTTTCTGATGGGTATCACAGGCGTTGCCCTGTTTAACATTCTGCAGTTCGCTGCACTTGCTTCGTCGAACGCTACCAACATAAGCATTATCTCGACGATGAATACACTGTCGATTGCCCTGTTTTCAGCGATACTGCTACACGAACGGCTGCGCGGCGCGCAAATTGCCGCCATGCTTATTTCCACTGCCGGCGTATTGCTTGTCGTGACAGAAGGACGCCTTGAAAGCTTTTCTTTTGCCTCCGGCGATGCATGGATGCTTTTGGCGGTGCTCGTCTTCGGGCTTTACTCCATCTGCAGCCGCTGGGCGACCACCTTCGTTTCGCCAATGATGTCCGTCTGCTACTCCGGGCTGTTCGGTGTTCTGCTGCTGCTTCCCATTAATGGCTTTCAGGTGCCCATCCACCGGGTGGATGCCGTGTTTATCAGCTCGATGCTGTTTCTAAGCATCATCGCTACGATTGTCTGCATGGTGCTGTGGGGGATCGGCGTACAGCATTTGGGAGCGACAACGTCCGGGCTGTTTTTAAACTTTAACCCGCTGTTTACCGCCCTGCTTGCCTTTGTGCTTTTTGGGGAGCAACTGACCTGGCCGCAGGCAGCCGGCAGTGCAATTGTCATCGGCGGGTGTGCGGCGTTTTCCCTCTTCACGAAAAAGCGCGGGAGGCTGCGATCAGCTCCCGCGCTTCAAAAGCGTACGGCTTAAGGTGTGGTGGTAATTAAGAATCGCTAGGCAGCGTCCGCACAAGATGCTCGAGCGCGTCATGCATCGGCGTGGCCGGACGGCCAAGCAGCTTCTCAAAATCATCGCTTTCGACATCGAGCGAACCGCTGCGGATGCCCTGCTGAATGCTTACGAGCATCGGTACAACCGTCTCCGGCATACCGGCTTCCTTCATAATTTCCGCATATTCATCGTCGTCCACGTGCTGCACCGGAATTTCTTTTCCAAGCACGTCTTCAAGCACGCCAACGAGTTCATCCTGGGTATGCGGCCGTCCGGAAAGCTCATATACCGACTGCTGTTCCCCTTCTCCGGCGAGAGCGGCCGCCGCCGCTTCCGCGTAGTCGAGCTGCAGCGCCCATCCTACCCGGCCGTTTCCGGCAGCCGTAACCCACGGCGCATCGTTCATGGCTCCCTGAATGCCTGGCACTTCGTTTTCAAGGTACCAGTTGTTTCGCAAAAACGCGTATGGAATACCGGTTTCAATAATTGCATTTTCAGTGGCTCGATGCGGTGGAGCCAAAAACATCGTGCTGCTTTCCGCATGGCCAATGCTTGTATAGGCAATAAAGGAGACGCCGGCCCGGGCGGCTGCCTCCACCGCGTTTGTGTGCTGGCGAATTCTTGTGTCGTTGTCCCCGTCGGTTGAAATAATGAGCAGGCGGTCCACACCGGCAAACGCTTCGTCCAGGCTTTCCGGGTCGTCAAAATCGCCGCGGCGCACGTCCACGCCCGCTTCCTTCAAATTGTTTGCCTTACCCGGGTTCCGGACGCTGACGGCCAGCTGGTCGGCCGGCATCTTCCGCAGCAGCGCCTGCATGACTTTGGATCCTAATTTGCCTGTTGCTCCGGTTACTAGTGCTTTCATATGTCATTCCTCCATTTCTACTGTTAATTATAACCAAAACAGTTACATTCGGTACACTGAAACGCTTGGACCGTGGCTAGCCAAGCGTCAACACAGCGAGCGCTGTGAGAAACAACGTATAGCTGCTGTAAATGGAAATTTTCCGCACCCGGCGGTTAGGAATGAAATTGACCGCTGTCAGTACACCGGCGAAGCCCAGCACCATAAGCATGATAAGCATTGTTTTCCTCCTTCGGCCGCTGTAATCGCAGCCGTTTTTCTTCTATTTAAATAAGGCGCCTGTACCGGAGCGATATGTAATCTTCATCCTCCGTATTGGCATATCCGGTACGCTCTCCTTCGTACGTAAAGCCTTTTGCATCATAAAACGGAATCGCGAGCTGGTTGCCTTTCTGGACCGACACCCATTGTTCCTCGGCCCCGAGGAGCTTCTGCTGCCGGGTTACGGCTTCAAGCAGCATGGTGCCGACCCCTTCATTGCGGCGGTCCGGATCCAGATATAGCACGTACAGTTCGGATTCCTTTTCCCTTGTCATACCACCACCCGCAGCACCAATCACTATTTCGTTCTCCACTGCCGAAAAATAGCCGCCCCAATCGAGGCTTGTATGCTTCACTTCATCGAGCACTCTGGAAACATTATAAAACTCCCGGCACACCCGCTCGAGATAATCATCATTGCAGAGCCCCCGGTACGTGGCCCACGTAGCTTTCGTACAGACAGAAATGATGCCGGAAACGTGCGAAGGCCCGGCCTGTTCGATATGTATCATCTTTTTTCCTCCGGAGTAACAATTATAATTATAAACAAAATTAATTTCTTACTTTACCTCTTTCATATTATAAGTGTTTTAACTGCTTTTTAATATCAGTCATCATTGGAATTTAGAAATAAAAAAATCCCCTCCAGCTTTGGAGAGGATTTTTGCCTGATCCTATTATTAGTCGACTACTGTTACTTCAACGTCCTGACGGCCGAAGGAATAAGCTTCGGATTTGGTTGGCACATGGACATCCATGCGGTCGCCATTAATTGCACCGCCTGTGTCAGCTGCTGTATACGTACCCATGCCTTCGATTTTCACTGTGGAACCGAGTGGGATTACGTCCGGGTCAACAGCGACTACGTTCGCATTAGGATCTTCGTTTAAGTTTTTGCCAGTGGCAGTAATACCGCTGCAGCCTGCACAATCAGCTGTATACGCCGTAGCTTCCATCGTCATGGTTTCGCCTTCACTGCTGCTGTCGGAGGACTCAGAGGTCGATTCGCCTGCTACTTCCTCGCTGGAATCACTGGAAGAATCAGAAGATCCGCCAAGTGCTGCCTGTGTTTCCGGGCCAGCTACGCCGAAGTAGTCGCCCGCAGAAGAAGAGATACCGTTGTCTGCCTGAAAGTCTTTAACCGCGCTTTCCGTTCTTGGTCCGAACGTAGAGCCTGTGTTTCCGTTAAAGTAGCCTTTTTCTTTCAGCGTGTCCTGCAGTGCTGCTACAGAAGAGTTAACGTCTCCTCTTTCCATTTGGCCGTGGTCGCTGATAGATGCGTCTGCTGCCTGTGGTGCTCCGAATACGACACCTGCTGTAACTGCTGTTCCGAATAATGTTTTTTTCATCATATTAATTCAACCTCCGAGGTAAAGATATTTTTTTCGCCTTAATGACGATGCCCAATGACCTGTTTGCCTATATGATTACTTACCTTTACGTCAATACTGCGTGGATAGGTTGATTGTTTAATGTAGTTGATTGCCGAAATACTTATGTGCTTTCTCTCAAACACAACGCTACCGATTATGACGCTGGGGCTTGAAAATATCAATAGCATTAATTTAGATGTAATCTCCTCTTAATAAACTTTCTTTTTATGTAAAAAAAGCAGGCCCAATGGCCTGCTTTAAAACTTCATAAGCATATATTTGACGCCTTATACACCAAAATTTGTCACAAAATATTACAATCAGATTACCGCCTTCGAAATGAAGGTGGGCATTTCCTCTTGAAATAAATCATTTAACGCGGTAATACGAGGGCATTCAACGTATTTAAACACGGAAATGAAATTTTACATTATGATTGTAATATTTCTATTGAATATCGATTTGTTTTTTCTTGATGGAGCGTTTTTCTTCTTTCGGCAGCTGCAGCTTCAGTACCCCGTTATCAAAAGAAGCCTGTATTTCGTCGTCTTTGACGTTGTCGAGAGTCACCCGCCGCCGGAATTCTCCGTAGCTTCGCTCCCTGTGGACATAATCATCATGGCTGACATCCTGCTTTTCCTCTCGTTTAGCGCTGATGGACAGCACCGGTGCTTCGTATTCCACCCGGATGTCTTCCTTGTGAAAGCCCGGAAGCTCCGCTTCCACCACGTACTCTTTGTCCTCATCCCGGACATCGAGTTTAAACTTATTCATGTCCTGAAAAGGTTCAAAGAAACGGTCGTTCAGCAAATCTCCAAATCCAAAACCACGAGAAAGATCCGGGAAAAACCCACGATTACGGCGATTAGGTGTTAAATCTGCCATCATGCATTCCTCCTTATCCGAAAGTAATGGTATTTTCATTATTAATTATATACGCTTATTACACATTTGAAACTATCTTTTGCTCAAAAATTTCATAAAAAAACCTCCCGGATCCGGGAGGAAATATCATTACTTCTTCAGCTTTTTCGGCAGCTTGCCTTTTGCTTTTTTCTTCAGGCGCTTTTTCTGCTTCGCCAGTTTCTTCGGCGTACTTTTTTTGTTTAAAATGTAACGCGGTTTTTTAGACTTTTTCTTTTTGTCTTTCTTCTTGCCTTTCTCATCACCTGGAATCAGGCCTTTTTTAATTTTTTTGGTGATCAGCGGAAGAGATCCGCCGATCAGGCTGCCTGTGGCCACCCAGCCATAACCCTTGTTATCCTTACTGGTATTCTCTTGCTTACTATTCTTGTTTTCCTCTGCCATATCATCATCTCCTTTGATGGTTCAGTCACCGATAGACGCCTGTATGCTGAAGTAAGACCGCTGCTTAATAATTAATTGCTCATACTTATATCTTTTCCGAACTATTAATATTTCAAACAAAAATTCATTAATAATAGCTTTTGCATTTCTATTTTATACATAAATATAGATAATTTTCTTTAATTGTTAAAAGCAAAGGTGGCGATAGTTCAACTGTTTTTCAAAGGCATATTTGCTAAAATAGGCATTAACAGGAATTTAAATGAGGTGGATTTCCATATGGAATTGTTGAACCAACATTCGGAAAAAGCTCGCGTTTCACGGCCGAAGGTCTGTGCTTGGCTCGACGCTGCGGGAATTATATTATTTCTAACAGGGGCAGTCTTTTTTGCTTTTATGTATAGTACATTTCCAGAAGAAGTGCCTGTACATTTCAGCATGAACGGAGAAGTAGATGCGTATGCAAACAAAGCGGCTATATGGCTTTTGCTGGCTCTCGCTTCTATATTATGGATTTTCATGTCCTTATTGGAACGAGTGCCACATATACATAACTACCCCAGGAAAATTCATGAAGGCAATGTCCATGCCCAATACCGCAACAGCATTCTTCTACTGAATACGGTAAAAAATTATATGCTGGTGATGTTTATCGGTTTAAATGCAGCGTTTGTCACAAGTATTAACGGCTCTGAGCCGCCCCACTTGTTAATAATAAGTCTGCTGGCTGGAATATTTGTCGTAATGCTGCCGTTTTTGATACGGGCCTTTCGTTTATCATAGCAGGCCGGGCGCTACAAATACGGCCGAAACAGATAGTAGCCGCCGAGTCCGACAATCATACAAACCGTGATCGTAGTAAATGTATAAACTACTTCTCCTGCTTCAAATGCTCCGCCCCTCCAGCTGGCAACAGCCGCACTTACAAGAGAAACTGCCCCCGTAATAAGTATGTACCCAATGGTTAACAACGCATGCATTTTCCAGCTCTTTGGCTCAAGCACTGCATACAAAGCAAAGGAGACAAGCGCCAGCGGGATGCATAACAATAGCAGAATTGTGATTCCTTCTGTAAATGCAGTCATGAATTTTCATCCTCATTTGTGTTTTGTATTATAGAAAGGAGCTGCTGTATGATAACGGCAATCCTCATTTGTATTATTCTCCTGCTTGCTTTTGTCATCGACAAAGGAATACGGAATAAAACGCAGGTCCCTTATCGAAGAAATAACTTCCGAAGGCAGGAGGAGAAGTTTTTGCGGGCTAAAATCTATACCACGATTTTTGCGCTTTTTCTTCTTATTCTTTTCATCGGAACCGAAAAAACGCCGTGGGTTTTTCCGGTACTGGGGTTCCACTTTGCCCTTCAGGCCCTGCTTGACGCTGTCGAAGAAAAACGTAATATCCCTCAGGAACGAAAACACTGGCATTCTTTTTTGATCAGCGTTGTTTCTGCACTAATCGGCATAGTAGCTTTGACGCACCTGATGCTTTTTGAATACCATTTATATTTAAAATAGAAGTTCCAGCGCAAAATAAGAAACGATAAAAAACAAAGTAATAATCGTTGATACTATATATTCTTTCGCCTCGTAGGCAAAATACCATTCGAGCCATGCTTGAGCAGCTCCAAATAGCATCAACACAGAAAGCATAAACAGCGGGATATAGCCTTGCGAATATGTATCTACTGTAAAAGTTGGAATCATTATCAGAACTAAAGCGACAATAAGAATGCCAAATGACCAGTATTGCCCCCGGGTTTCTTTAATCGTCACCGCTCCCTTTGGTACAATCCATATTTCTAGAGGGAAGCGAAGCAGTATGCTGGCAAGCACTGCAATAGAAAAATATTCTGGCAATTTATCACCTTTCTTCGAATTAATTAAGTACCTCCGCAAGCACGAAGCTTATTGTACCCATAAGCAGCAGCGCCGCCAGTATTCTAAACCATACCGCTTCAGCTTTGTTTATGCTTTCTTTTGCCCCGCCGTTGTAATTCCATATAAGAAATAGATTAACTGTTAATAGTAAAGGAAAAGACATAGCGGTGTTTCCCAGGTAGCTCTGTCCCGTGAAAGCCATAATGTTTACAATAAAAATCCAAATAAAAATCAGCCCGTTCAACAGAAATATCAGCATCGTACGTATTCGATTGCGGACCGCTTCCATGTTCTCCTCTCCTTTAAACTCCTAAAATATTACAAATGCAGTGTAGCAGAAATTTTCTTTTATGTCCTCCGCTCCTGCATAAAAAAACCCGCCGGCAGTTTTCTGCCAGTCGGGTTGATTGGTTTGTTTCGTTATACTTTTTGGTAGGCAATGCGGGAGGCGGCTTCCGCAACTTCCTTCAGCCCGGCTTCGATGATTTCCTCTGCCTGGTCCGGGCTGGCGTTATGGCCTTCGATGACCACTTCATCCACAATATCCATGCCGTACAGGCCGCCAAAAATGTTCTGCATATATGCAAGCGCCATGTCCATGCCAGCCATTTCCGGAGCGGAATATACCCCGCCGCGGGCGTTCAGAAAGATTACTTTTTTCTCCGGCATGAGCGGCACGAGCGCGCCTTCCGGGCTGTATTTAAACGTGTAGCCGGCTTCGGCAATATAGTCAATAAAGGTCTGCAGTTTGGCCGGAATCGTCAGGTTCCACAGCGGAAAGGCAAATACGACCAGATCCGCCGCGCTGAACGCGTCTTTGGCTTTCTGCTTCGCAGCAAGCACCCGGCGGTCCATCTCGGTTGGCTCTCCGTCTGTCGCAAGACGGCCAAAGGCGTCAAAGAAATCCTGGCCAAAATACGGCGTATCCTCTTCAAATACGTCGTACGTCTGGACGTTCAATGCGCCCGCGTCCTGAACATTTTCCAGAAACGTTTCGTACATTTTCGTAGAAATGCCATCCGGGCGGTTGTTTGCTTTTACTAGTAATACGTTCACAGCTATCCCTCTTTTTCTTAAATGATTAATTTTTCTCTGCTCTTATTATTTTAGCTGCTCTGACACTAAAAACAAGTACGCACATAAAAGTGGTATAGTTCCCTTGAGGGTACCAATGGCGGCTCCCAAAGAGTGTAAGCAAAACAGTTCGTTTTCCCAGGGAGTCGTGGTAGTATGTACATACTGTGATGCAAGTAAGCAAACGTCTACATACCTGCTTTATAAAATCATACTAAGGAGTGAGGCCATTGAAAAAAGAACCCGAATTCTGTAAGTTCCAGGAGGCGCTCGGCATCCTCGTCGGCAAATGGAAGCCTGTCATTCTTGTGCATCTATTAAATGACGGTACGCAGCGCTTCAGCGTATTAAAACGCAAAATGCCGGGCATCACCCAGCGCATGCTCACCAAGCAGCTGCGCGAGCTCGAGGATGAAGACATCATCCAGCGCGTCATTTATCCGGAGATCCCGCCCAAGGTGGAATATTCCATCACCGAATACGGCCGGAGCCTGGAGCCGATTCTCGAGGCGATGCACGAGTGGGGAAGCTCCCACGTTGCACGCAAGCAGGCAGAGGATTCCGGAGCCCAGGAAGAAAAGCTGTCCTAAGTAAAATAAGCACCCATTACCCGGGTTAACGGGAAATGGGTGCTTTTCATCTGTCTTTATTAATTGGCGTTCAAGCCGCCGGTCGCGCTGTATACGTGGCCGGTTACATAGCTTGCTTGATCGGAGGCGAGAAACACGTAAATACCGGAAAGCTCCACCGGTTGGCCGGCACGCTGAAGCGGTGTTTCGGGCGTTTCTTCCCCGAATTTCGGGATGTTTTCGCCCGGCTGGCCGCCGGAAATCTGCAGCGGAGACCAGAACGGTCCCGGAGCTACCGAGTTTACGCGGATGCCCTGGGAGGCCACCTGTTTGGATAATGCTTTCGTAAATCCGATAATGGTGCTTTTCGTAGCAGCATAATCCAGAAGCATCGGCGACGGATCGTAGCCTTCAATGGAAGTTGTCGTAATGATCGATCCGCCCTCCGGCATATGCGGCAGTGCTTCCTGGGTAATCCAGTACATAGAGAACACATTCGTTTCGAACGTGGAAACGATCTGTTCGGTCGTGAGGTCGGCAATGTCTTTCACGGCCTGCTGCTTGCCGGCGACTAGCGCCAGAATGTCCAGTCCGCCAAGTTCATCGACTGCGGACTGCACGAGTTCGCGGGAAAATTTTTCGCTCCGTAGATCTCCCGGCAAAAGCACTGCTTTCCGCCCGGCCCGTTCAATCATTTCCTTTACGTCCTGGGCGTCCGGCTCTTCATCCGGCAGATAGTTAATCGCCACGTCTGCTCCTTCGCGGGCATACGCAATAGCTGCGGCCCGGCCGATCCCGGAATCGCCGCCGGTAACGAGCGCTTTTCGTCCTTTTAATTGGCCGGTGCCTTCATAGCTGCTTTCACCGCAGTCCGGCTGCGGGTCCATATATTTCTGCACTCCAGGCGGGTCCTGGTACTGCTTCGGATAGTCGTCATGGTAATACTGCTTGCGTGGATCCTGTGTCATGCTGAAAGTCTCCTTTTTTACATAACTTATTTACATGTATTTTCATTTCCTTTTCATCAAAAATTGAAACATCCAACAGTATTTTCATATAAAAAATTACTGAACCGCCTGCCACACTGCCTTCCATAAACGAGATTTTATGGTACGCTTAATCCATTAATCGTTGTAGCGGAGGTGGCGGCTGTGGAAGTTTACGCATGGAGAAATGAATTGTCGGTCAAAGGTAAAAACGGAATTGCTTTTTTAATGGCCGCGGTGCTGGTCTGGGGGTTAATCACGCTTGTTTTTCTGCTTTCATTGGATCTTTATACCAAAAACATATTTATGCTCTGTTCTTCGGGACTGATGCTGCCGCTCGCAATACTTTTTTCCCGCCTGCTCCGGGCAGAATGGAAATTTGACAACAATCCGATCGGCAGCCTCGGCCTCAGCCTGAACCTTGCGCAGTTAGCCTACTTCCCGCTCATCTTTTGGGCTATCGCCGTCAGCCCGAGCGATGCTGTACTGGTTTTTGCGGTTATTACCGGCGCCCACTTTTTCCCGTACGGCTGGTTTTACAACGGCCTTCCCTATTACGTGATGGCACCGGCCGCCGCTACCGCCGTGACTATTGTTGCCGCCGTACAGAATGACAGCAGCCGGTGGCTCGTGCCCGCCGCAATGGTTGTACTGCTGCTCGCGTTAATTTTCTGGCTGGTACAGGATTACCGGCGCAAGGCCGCTTCGTATACGTAAAAGAAGTCGTGGCGCTTTCTAATATAAAAGAATAACTTCATGAAAAAAGGAATTTTAATAACGGGAGTAGAAATCAGCAACACACGTATATCACCCACATAGAGAAGGATATTTACTAATCGGCAGAGGGAGTGCGTATACTATGAATAGCGTGGAAATCGATCTGGTGGTTCCAGACAGCCTGCAGGCCCTGGAAGTGTATAAAAAAATATTTGAGATTAAAACGGTGGAAGCTTCAGACTTTCCCCGGGGCGAAAACGAAGTTATCTTCACCCTGTACGGGGTCCCTTTCCATCTGTTGGACGAAAACCCGGCCTTCCACTTAATTGCCCCTACCCCGGACGATCCGAAAACGCTGTGGTTTAACATCACCGTTCCAGACATTGAAGAAACCTATGCAAAAGCCATTGACTTTGGCTGCCATGAAGTACAGGCAGTCACGAATCTCCCTGAATACGGCGTGTCGAATGCTGTTTTTGTGGATCCCTTCGGCTATGTCTGGATGCTGCACCAGGTATATGAAGAGGTGAGCCATGAAGAACGCAAGCGACTCTGGGAGGAAAAACGGGCGAATTAACACCTAACTCCATAGCTTTTACAATAGAATCCCTGGGTAAAATCAGAAAAACCGCGTCTTTTTTAGACACGGTTTTTCTATGTACTGTAAGCATATTAATTTTTCAGCGGCACAATAAAATAAATATGTTATAAGTTTCCGGCTATGAAAAAGCGCCGGCTAATCGTTTAGCCGTGCGCTTAATATTCTTTCATACCGTTTTCTTACACTCCCGAGTAGGCGGAAAACCCGCCATCGATCGGCACAACAATGCCGTTAACAAAGCTGGATGATTTTTCGTCCACGAGCCACAGCAGGGTGCCCACCAGCTCCTCTGGTTCCCCGAAGCGCTCCTGCGGGGTCTGGGAGAGTATTTTTTCCGCTCTCGCACTCAGTACCCCCTCTTCCGAAAACATCAGCTCCCGGTTCTGGTCCGTCAGGAAAAAGCCCGGTGCTATTGCGTTCACCCGCACCCCTGACTTGGAAAAGTAAACGGCGAGCCACTGGGTGAAATTGCTGACGGCTGCCTTGGCCCCGCTGTAGGCAGGAATTTTCGTCAGCGGGCGGTAGGCGTTCATCGAGGAAATGTTAATGATCGAGCCCGGACGGTCATGCACCATGTCCCGGGTGAATACCTGCGAAGGAATCAACGCTCCGAGAAAGTTCAGGGAAAACAGCTGATCCACCGCGGCAGGGTCCAGATCAAAAAAGGTACCGCCGCTGTCCGGCATTTCCGGGTCAAAGTACTCCTGTCCGGTCGTTGCTTTCGGATTGTTGCCGCCGGCGCCGTTTACAAGAATGTCGCACGGCCCGAACCGGCTCTTTACGTCCTCATAGATGGCTTCCATCGCCGGCTTATCCGTCACGTCGCCGCTGTAGCCCACAGCCTCGCCTCCGCTTTCTCTGATCCGCCCGGCCACTTGGTCCACTTTTTCTTTATTGCGGGCGATGACCGCCACTTTCGCACCGTTAGCGGCCAGTGCCTCTGCCATCACAGAGCCAAGCACCCCGCTTCCGCCTGTGATAACGACTGTTTTGTCATGCAGTGGGATTTGAAATGGTGTCTGCATCATCGAACTCCTTTCTCCACGTTTTTCTTTAAATTGAAAAATATCTTTTGGCATTGTAGTAACAGATATTTTCAACGTACGCACTCAACAACTTCATGTCATGCGGCGCCTTTCCTTGTTCCACCCATGCGCCTATCAGATTACACAAGATGCGCCGGAAATACTCGTGCCGCGAAAACGACAGAAAGCTTCTTGAATCGGTCAGCATGCCGATGAAATTGCTGATCAGGCCAATGTTGGCCAAAGACGTCATCTGGCTTTCCATCCCGTCAATGTGGTCATTGAACCACCAGGCGGTGCCTACCTGCACCTTTCCAGGAACTTCACTGTTCTGGAAGCTGCCGGCAATCGCCGCAAGCGTATTGTTATTGTTGGCATTTACGCTGTAGAGCACCGTTTTTGGAAGCGCATTTCTGCTTTCAAGATCGTCGAGAAAAGCAGCGAGCGGACGCGCTGGCAGCTGGTCGTGGATGGCGTCAAATCCTGTGTCCCCGCCAAGCTTCTGAAACATCACCGTATTGACGTTGCGGAGCGGATGCAGGTGCAGCTGCATCACCCACTCCTTTGCCGCATACCGCTCAGCCAGGTGCAGCAGCGTAAACGTTTTGTATTGGGCTGCTTCCTCTGCCGTAACCGTCTCCCCGTTCATCCGTTTCTGGAAAACGGCCGCAGCTTCTGCTTCACTCGCTGGTTCATATACCATTTCCGTCAGGCCATGGTCGGAGCTGCGGGTGCCAAGCGCATCAAAGGCCTCAATTCTCTCATCCAGAGCATCTAAAAACTCCCCGTAGGAGGAAACCTTTTTGCCTGTGAGGCCTGCGAGCTGTTCCACCCAGGCTGGGAAGCTGTCTTTTTCCAGATGCAGCGCCTGGTCGGGGCGGTAGGAAGGCGACACGTCAAACGGCAGATTGCTCTGCCTCAGCTGCTCGTGGATCGTTAACGCGTCTGCCGGATCGTCGGTCGTTCCCAGAAATACAACGTTGTCCCTTTGGAGCAGCGACTGGGTGGAAAATTCCGGGGACTGCAGCTTTTCCCGGGTTTCGTTCCAGATTTCTTCTGCCGTCTCTTTGTTTAACAGCGTATTGATGCCAAAATACGACGACAGCTCCAGGTGGGTCCAATGATACAGCGGATTCCCAATCGTGTTCGGCACCGTTTCCGCCCAGGCCATAAACTTTTCGTAATCGCTTTTTTCCCCTGTAATGTATTCTTCCGAAATCCCGTTTGCCCGCATGGCTCTCCATTTATAATGGTCTCCGCTCAGCCAGATTTCAGACAGGTTGTCGAAATTTTTGTCGTTTAAAATTTCGCCGGGCGGCAGATGGTTATGATAATCGATGAGCGGCAGGTGCTTGGCATAATCATGGTACAGCGTGCGCGCTACCGGGGATTGAAGCAAAAAGTCCTTGTGAATAAACGCAGTCATATGATCATCTCCTAATTAATTTGTTTACTATGCAAACTATTAAATTTATACTTTTAACACAGCAGCATCCACATTACTAACATACGCAGGACGAATGGAAAGAGGGATTTTCCTTGCATAAAGGTGACTGGAACTATATACGAAATTTAAACCGGAGGCTGATTCTCGAAGAAATCGTGAAAAACGCTTCTCTCTCCCGGAGCGAACTCGCGAGAATTACCGGCTTAAACAAAGCGACTATTTCCACACAGATTAATGACCTGCTGGAGCAGGGACTCGTCATAGAAACGAGAACCGAGGCGCTGGATACTCCCGGCCGAAAGCCGATCATTATTGAAATGAACGAACGCGCCGGCTTCACGGTCGGCATTGACATTGACGAGCTCAGCACGAATATTATTTTTTGCGACCTGAAGGGCCGCCGGCTTCATCAAAAGCAGCTGCATCTGGATACGTCCCATTTTGAAAGCATGCTTGAAGCATTGATTCAGCAGCTGCGGGCGGAAATTGAGGTGTTCCAAAACGTTTCGTCTGCCCCGCCGCTCGCCGGCATCGGCATCGGTGTCCACGGGATCGTGGACAACGACAGCCAGATTGTTTACACCCCAAAACAGCAATGGGTGGACGTGGACGTCAAGACCCGCCTGGAAGCAGCCTTTGAAGCGCCCGTGCACGTGGACAACAGCGCCAATCTGGCCGTATATGCCGAGCACGTTTATGCCGAGCACGTGCCCGATCTGTTCTGCCTGACGCTCTATTCCGGCATCGGGCTTGGCATGGTCAAGGATGCAGTTATTTACCGCGGGCACCAGGGCTTTGCCGGTGAAATCGGCCACATGATCATCGAGCCGAACGGCAAGCCCTGTCCGTGCGGCAACCATGGCTGCTGGGAGCTGTATGCATCAAATAAAGCGTTCTTAAAGCTGCTTCATGACAACGGGAGCGAGTTTCATACCCAGGAGCAGATTCGAAAACATTTGGCATCCGCCGGGGCCGCCCAGGTGGTGGACGAATACATTTTCTATTTATCGATCGGCGTAAACAATGTCATCAATATTTTCAACCCGGAGCGCGTCATTATTAACAGCCCGCTGTTTGCCTCCAAGCCGGAGCTTTTGGACAAAGTCCGGCACTCCCTGCGCTCCAAGTTTAACAACTACCAGGAACTGAAATTATCGAGCCTGAACGAGGACGCCTGCGCACTCGGGGCCGCAGCGCTTGCGTTCAAAAAATTTCTCGGCGTTCACCAGGTGGACCACTCTGCTTCCTTCGAACTCTAGCAGAAAGCACGAAGCTACATCAGGTCAAACAGCTGCGGCAGGAACAGGCTGAGCTGCGGAATAAAGGTAATGGCGAGCACCATGACAATCAGGATAATAAAATATGGCACCAGCGTCTTGATGACACTTTCGAGCCGTGCGTCGGCCACGCTTGTCCCGACAAAGAGCACGCTTCCCACCGGTGGAGTGATATTTCCAATACAAAGGTTAAACGCAATAATGATGCCAAAATGCACTGGATCGATGCCGAGCTCGGTGACCACCGGAAAGAAGATTGGCGTGAAAATCAGCACGGCCGGCGTAATATCCATAAACGTCCCCATTAGCAGCAGGATCAGGTTAATCAAAAGCAGAATCACAATCGTGTTTGCGCTAATCGAAAGAAGCGCGTTACTGATGCCTGCCGGAATTTCGGTATAGCTCATCACGAGAGAAAACAGTGAAGATGCTGTAATCAAAAGCAGGATCATGCCCGTGATTTCGACGGTTTCCTTGAAAATATTTTTAAATTCCTCTTTTTTCAGCTGTCTGTAGATCAGGGACAGCAGCAGCGCATAAATGACGGCAACCGCTGCGCCTTCCGTGGCGGTAAAAATGCCAGCAACAATTCCGCCGATAACGATGATGATCAGCAGTAAACTCGGGATCGCATCAAAGACAATAAACAGCTTGTCCTTCCAGCTGACCTTTTCCGACACCGGATACTTGTGTTTTCTGGCATACACGTAAGCCACGGCCATCACCGACAGGCCCCATAAAATGCCTGGAATGTAGCCGGCCATAAACAGCGCTGCGATCGACGTGCCTCCGCTGACTAAAGAATACACAATCAGCATCGAGCTTGGCGGAATCAACAGCCCTGCCGGCGCCGACGCGATATTTGTTGCGGCTGAATAGCTCAGAGAGTATTTTTGTCTCATTTCCATCGGCGTCATGATTTTACCCATGGCGGCAGCCGCAGCAACACTGGATCCCGAAATTGAACCAAACAGCATGTTTCCGACCACGTTCGTATGTGCAAGTGAGCCCGGCAGCCGGCCGACGATAATTTTAGCCAGGTTGATGAGCCTAAAAGCAATGCCGCCGTTATTCATAATAATGCCGGCAAGCACAAACAATGGAATTGCCAGGATCGTGAAGTTGTCGACGCCTGTGGCGAGCCGCTGGGCGGTTATGATGATGCTTACATCAAACGGAATTACCAGCGAAATCGTGATCATTGCGCTCAGCAGAATAGCTAGGGCAATCGGTACCCCGAACACGAGCAGCACCCCGAGCGATGCGAATAATAAAATCCCTGCTGTGACTGTCATCCTTTTTCCCCCTCCCCGGTATGGCCGCTCTGGCTGCTGCCCCGAAGCATATCAAGCAGTGCATACAGCACGATACATACACCCGACACGGGCACGGCGCTGTAGACAAACAGCATGGACATTCCCGTTGCCGGAGCCGTTTCACTGTATGTATATGTCAAAAGCATAATACCGCCGATAATCATCGGTACGATCCCTAAAAATATCCATAATACGTTAATGACAAGCTCAATCAGGCGTTGGGCGCGTGCCCGGAACTTTTCCACCAGAAACACGATGGCGATGTGCTTTTTCTGCCCGAACACATAAGCTGCCGTAAGCAGCGTGAACCAGATGAGCATAAAGCGGATAATTTCTTCGCTTGTGGTACTCGGTGCGTCCAGCACATAGCGCGTAAATACCTGCCAGATCGAAAGAGCTGCCATGCAGGTGATTAAAATCGCGTTTACAATCAACAGCACGCGGTCAAGAGCCGTTTTTGCCTTTTGCATACTACTCGGCCTCCTTTATGGTTTGATAAATCTCGGAGGTGTCCGGATCATTTCTGAACTCTTCGTGCAGCGGCTGGACCTCGTCAATGAACGACTGCTTGTCCACTTCATGAAACTCGACGTTCATTTCCTCGCTGGCTGTAGCCCTGGCTTCCTCTACTGTCTGGTTCCAAAGGTCTTCATGGTAGCTGGTTGATTCTTTCGCCGCTTCTTCAATGACCTGCCGCTCGCTGGCCGAGAGATTTTCCATCACCTTATTGTTGGCAATGAGCATATCCGGAACAATCGCGTGCTCGGTGTAGAAGTAGTTTTTCGCCACTTCACCGTGGTTGCTGTTCGTAAGCGCGGTGGCGTTGTTTTCGGCTGCGTCAATAACACCTGACTGAAGCGCGGTGTATACTTCCCCGTAGCTCATCGGCGTCGGCGTCCCGCCCATCGCTTCAATCATCTGGACGCTTGTCTGGCTCGGCTGCACTCTCGTTTTCAGCCCGCTCATATCCTCGCTTGTTTCGATCATTCTGCTTTTCGTATAAACGTTACGGACGCCGGCATCGTAATACGTCAGTCCGCGGAAGCCTTTATTTGCGGATTCCATATAGATGTCGTCAGTCACATCCTCATTGTTCATGACACGTTTGAAGCTCTCCTGACTTTCAAACAAATACGGCAGACTGAAGACGGAATACGCCGGTTCAAAGCTTTCGAGAGCACTCGCACTTACTTTACTGAAATCAACGGCCCCCGCCTGGGTGCCTTCAATGACTTCCCGCTCGCTTCCAAGCTCACCATTCGGGTAAATTTTAGTACTCATAGATCCGTTTGATTTTTCTTCCACCAGTTCGGCAAACCGTTCAAGCGACTGGTGTGCCGGGTGGTCCGTCGGCTGGTTGTGCGCAAGCGTGAAGTTCTTTTCTTCTTCCCCGCTTGCACTCTGGCAGCCCGTTAACACTATCAGGGCTAGCATGGTGACGAGGCTTATCCATTTTTTCACAGTGGTTCCCTCCTTTAATTAGCTTTCAGCAGTGCCATTTACCAGTGAAACGAGGCACCCGGTTCTCCGTTGATCAGAATCTCTCTAGTTTCATCCTGAGGCAGATGGAAGTGCATTGCCGCGAAACCATTACTGTATGCCCCTTCACGGCCGGCTTCAATATGAACACTGCTTTCATCCGCTCTCATGGAGCATGTAATCGAAAGTGCTTCATTGCTGTACCGCTTGTCGTTGTCGTCGTAATACGTAAACGAGGTCTGCTCGCCGTTTTGGCCCGGGTATACGTACATATCGATCCGGCCGTCGGCTTTGTTCTCAATTGGAAGCAGGCTGCCGCCTTTTACCATCACCGGCGTATACTTAAGCGGTGCCGGCACCGTGACCGTCTGTCCTCCCTCATACCACTTCCCGGTATGCATGTCATACCATCCGTGTGGGTGAGCAGGCAGATATACCATACGCTCGCGTTCTCCCGGACGTACGATCGTACAGACGAGCAGCTCTTCGCCGAGCATAAATTCATCGTTTTCGGCGTGCGTTGCCGGGTCATCGCCAAAGTCAAAAAAGGTCGGCTTAATGACAGGCTCGTACGCAGCCGAAGACTTTTGCAGCAGCGAGAAAATATAGCCCGACAGCTTCTGGTGCCAATGAATGGAGGCGGAAACCTTATCGACAATTTCCGGGTACATCCACGGCTCGTTGACCGTCTGGTCGTCATTCCAGGAATGAATCGTAAACCGCGGATAGTAAATGTTGCTCTGGATCCAGCGAAGAAGCAGCTCCGGCTCCGGGGCATTGCCGGAAAAGCCGCCCGTATCATGCCCGAAATTGTATATGCCGGAAAGGCTTAAGCCAATCGCCATTTTAATGTTGTACTGAAGCGTTTCCCAGTTGGAGTAGTTGTCCCCGGTCCATGTTTGGGCGTATCTGCTGAGACCGGCACTGCCTGCCCGGCTGATCAGGTATGGCCGTTTTTCTTCATCGAATTCGAGCTGTGCTTCCAGGGAGCTCTTTGTCATTAGCATCGGGAAAACCGCCCGGTAATCCTGAAACTTCCCGCCCTCGCCGAACAGGTGAACCTCGGCCTCTGGATCCCAGATTTCAAATTCGTTGTTGTCGTTCCAGGTGGCGTCGATGCCGCTTGCCAGCAGTTCTTTCTTTACATTTTCCTTCCACCATGAAATGGTCTGCTCGTTCGTGAAATCAAGATACACGCCCATGTCATCCCAGAACTGCTGTAGAAGCGGGCGGCCGTGTTTGTCGAGAATAATGTAGTCGTTATCGAGCACTTCCTCATGCTTTGGATGGTCAATCAAAAGGCTCGGCTTGATATTGGCGATGATTCTAATGCCGTTTTTATGAAAATCTTCAGTAAATTTTACCGGGTCGGGAAATTTTTCGTAGTTCCAGTTGAACACGTATCGTTTATGGTTGATGGACGTGTATCCTGAAGACAGATGGAACGACTCGCACGGGATATCGTATTTTTTCGTATCCTCGACAAAATTCATCAGCCGCTCCTGGGATTTTTCTTCATCGGTATAGGTCATCGTCGATCCCGAATAGCCGATGCTCCATTTTGGCATCAGTGCCGGGCGACCGGTCATCCACGAAAACCGGCGAGTCACCTCGGCCGTGTCCGGACCGAGAATAAAATAAAAATCCAGAAAGTCCGATTTGGACTCAAAGTACTTATATTTTCCGTGGTAGTTGTCTTTTTCGCGCCCCATGTCGAAAGCGCATTCATTATAGTCATCGTAATAAACTCCGTAAGCAGCTCCGTTTTCCGGAGAATAGGTAATATAGTACGGAATATGCTTATACAACGGGTCGGTCTTTTCGGCATCGTAGCCCATTGCGTCAATGTTAAGCATGCGGTAGCGTTCGCCGTATTTATTAACGTTTCCTGTTTTTTCCCCAAGCCCGTAGTAGCGGTCCGTATCATTTCGTTTTAAGTAATGGGCCGTGGGCGCTGTTTCGGCAATCTGGAAGGCATACGCCTGGGTATTTCGGTCTTCAGCTATTAATACCTCGCGGCCGCTTGTCTTATCGAACCAGCTGCAGTGAAGCTTAGCTTTGTTTATCTTCAGCTTGAGCGGATCGGTTTCAATAACAAATTCTTCCGGCGTTTCCGATGTTTCATAAGGCGGAAGTGAAAAATATGCCGTAATGGCATTGCGGTCGAGTCCTTCAAACGGCATGTCCGTGTCTCCCGGCGCTACCGCCCATGTATGTATGTCCACCTCCGGGCGCTCTTTCGTTAATGTAACGCGGAATAATTTCTCTTCTAATACATAGACGCAAAAATACATCCCCTGGACATCTGATTCAAATACCAGCACGTTGCTGTCGTGTGCAGACAAATAAAATTGATCTTTCGTTGTTAACATACACTCACCCTCTTTGGATTGATCACTCGCCTCGTAATTAATTTGTAGTCTAAACAAATTAATTATTGGTTTTATGATAAGGCTTTCCTGAATGTTACGCAACCCCGGAGGTACTTAATAAGGACCCTCTTTCTATTCATGTTATCCAATTTTAAAAGGACCCCTCCACAATATATTGGGGGGTCCCTGCCGCTAATCTTCTGTCCGTTTCCTGTGATAAAAGAAATTACATATAAAAAGCACCGCCACTACCGCACTCATAAATAAAATACCTTCTATCCTGTATTTTGCATCGTAGTGGCTCTGGTCCAGTAAAAGCACCAGATTCCATGAAATGAATAAAAATATGCCATATAAATAAAGCACGGATTTTGTACTTTTCATCCAATCCCTCCCAGGTTAGTTTTTGCTGACTTTTTCCTGTTCCCTTCCCTATTTCAGGTAAATCTTTAGAAATAAGCTTTAATTAAAAAATTTTAAGTGCTTTCTACGAATCATGAATATTGTTGACGTTTCTTTTGTACCAGTGTACTATTTAATTAATACACTAATACAAAGGAGCGCTGAATGATGACTAGCTGGCTTTACTTATGGAAAAAAGAATTTGCTTTGACCCGGACCATTTTTTACTGGTGCCTGGCACTGATCTTTATTGTTGTGGTGTTCTCTCTCGTGATGAACAGCGGAAACTTCTTTTCCGTGACTGTGGACTCTCCCGTACAGGCAGTTGGAAGTACAGTCATCGGCCCCTTAATGGCCGGAATTTTTGCCCATTTTGTTTATCTGCCGGTTTATATGATTGTGAGCCTGGAGCTCGAACGCCGCCAGATGCATTTATGGCTGTATCAGCCGCAGCCGGCCGCTAAAATGATCAGCGCAAAATACGCCAGCGGAATGGCGTGCGCTGTCGTTTCCCTCTTTATTAATGGCGTTCTGCTGCTGCTTTTTCTCTGGCTGACGCCGGGGATTCCTGGCTTTTTCGGCTTAACCCAGGAGGGGGCAACTTGGCCGCAGCTGCTGCTTCTATGCCTGCTCGGGGCGATGTTTGTGCTTTTCGTTTCGCTTTATTTCAGCGTCTACCTGCTGTTTATTTACGCGTTTGACTTTGCGTTCCGGCATACTCTGGGCAGAGGGGTTCAAGTCGTTATGGCGATCGCCGCCGTGCTTCTTGTCAGCTTCCTTGCAAGCTCGGGGCTTGGCAATATGTACCAGGCGATTACCAACTGGGGCCAGTTTTCGCTGACGGGGCTGTTGAACGTGGAATTCATTAATTTTCAATTATATACCGGAGTAATTCTTTTCCACGCCGCGCTCGGCTTCGCCATCTTCTTCCTTTCTGTCCGGTTGATCGATAAGAAAGCAGAGGTATAAGCCCATGGCTTACACATTTGATAACTCCAGACCTATTTACCAGCAGATTATCGATACCATTCACGGCAATATCATTCGCGGCGAGTGGCCGCCGGGGACGAAGCTTCCTTCCGTGCGGGCACTGGCTGTAGAGTTTGGCGTTAATCCGAATACCGTTTCCCGGACATACAGCGAATTAGAACGAACAGGAGTGTTGGAAATGAAACGAGGACAGGGCACCTTTGTTACGGAACATGAAGCATCGATCCAGCAGCTGAAACAGCAGCTCATGCAGCAGCGGATCAACGAATTTATGAAGGAAATGGAGAGCCTCGGCATGAGCAGAGAAGAAATCCGCCAGGGCATCGATTCCTATCGAAAGGATGATCAGCATGATAACCTTTGACGGAGTAACGAAGAAATTCCTAAGCCGCACCGCGCTCGAAAACGTAACGATCGATATACCTGCCAAAGGAGTAACTGGACTCGTCGGCGAAAATGGCAGCGGCAAATCCACGCTGCTCAAGCTGGCCGGCGGGCTTCTGCGTCCGGATCAAGGGACGGTCACCTACAACGGAACGCCGGTATCGCGGAAGGACAGCTCCCGGATCGCTTATTTGTCGGAAAACGACCACATTTACTCCTTTTTTCGTATCGAAGAATTGATTGATTATCTGGCAGCCCAGTTTCCCGATTTTAATAAACAGCGGGCGTACGATATGCTCGAATTTATGAATCTCGATCCCGCCCAAAAAATCAAAACGCTCTCAAAAGGAAACCGCGGCCGGGTGAAAATTGTCGTCACACTCGCCCGGGAAGCCGAGCTGCTTCTGCTCGATGAGCCGCTTTCCGGCCTCGATCCGCTCGTACGGCGCTCAATCATCCAGAGCCTCGTCTCTTTTGTGGATGTCGACTCTCAGGGCGTCATTATCAGTACGCATGAAGTCAGTGAAATGGACCCCCTGCTCGACCGGGTGCTCGTCCTCCGGCAGCAGCACGTCCTCGACATGGAAGACAGCGAAGCGATCCGTGAACAATTCGGCGTGGATACAGCCGGCTGGATGGAACATATTTATGCGAGAGAAAGGAATGTTTACTGATGTAGCATGTTTTAGAATGCTCCTCCTTTATAACTTTCACAGCGCCCTTCATAACAATTGCTTCGTTGTTAAAAAGCTGTACGTCTAAAAACATAAACCAGCCGACGTTGATTCATACAACGCCGGCTGGTTTTTCATATACGCTTATTGCTTTATTTTCAATACGTTTCTAGGCTTCTCTGCGGCGTTTCATGAGTGCAATACCTGCCATCACAAGCGCCATGCTTCCGGCAGCGACGCCCCATGGACTAACATTCTGAGCCGTACCGCCCATGCCGGTTTTTGGCATTTCTTCCGGCATCATTTCACTTTCAAACTGCTCCGGATACTGAGCCACAATAGCTCCGGAAACACCTTCCCCTACGCCAAACATATGGCCGTAAGCTTCGCGGACGTCCTCATAGGCCATGTCATACTCTTCCATCGTGTAGCTGTCAAAGGCGCCGATCAATTGGTTCACGTGCATCTGCAGGCCTTCCGCCAGAGCATCGGATTGCAGTTCACCGCCGGTTGCTTCTTCCATGAACTTGGAAAATTCCATCCGGTAGTTATCAAGGTTATCCAGCGCTTCCTGCTGGGCCGCTTCATCTTCCGCTCCGGTCGCTTCCACGTAATCCACGAAATAACCAATGTGTTCGCTCCACATCTCTTCAAACTGCTGGCCGGCTTCTTCGCCGTAGACGGATGCAATCTCATCCGACAGTTCCTGCGTGTTCTGGTTCAAAATACCAGCTGCAGCACCGAAATCCTCTGCGCCGGCGCCGCCCTTTTGCATCGCGGTTACGGCGAGGGCCGCGTGCTCGGAGAACAGGAAGTTCATATCGGAACGCAGGTCAACGGCCGGTGTATCCGGATTGGTATTATTATATTTTTCCGGGAACTGGTCAGCGATCGCAACCGAGAGGTTTTCACTGACCCCGTACATGTGCTCCATCGCGTCGCTGGCCAGCGAATAAGCTTCTTCATAGTCTCCAGCTACGTAGCTGTCAAACGACCCGATCAGCTGATTGACGTGCATTTCCAATCCTTCGGAAGCGGCTTCAGCGTCAACGCCGCCATCTGTCGCACCGTCCAGGAACTGAGAGAATTCCTCGCGATAATCCTTCAGATTGTCGAGGGCTTCCTGCTTGGCAGCTTCGTCTCCCGCATCAGTCGCATTAACATAATCAACGAAATAATCGATATGCTCGCTCCACATTTCTTCAAACTGCTGGCCGGCTTCTTCGCCGTAAACCGAAGCAATCGTATTGGAAAGGTCTTTGGTGTTGGCTTCCAGAGCGGCGGCAGATTCTTCAAAATCCTCTGCGCCATCCGCACCTTTCTGCATGGTCGTTACAGCAAGATACGCGTGTTCAGACAAGTAATGATCCAGCTGGGCACGAAGATCGCCCGCCGGTGTCGATACCGATGCCATCATCTCTTCTGATGACATTTCCATGTTATTTTCACCTTCATGGCTGTCGGCAGATGCCACTCCCGGCGCTGTCGGGATCACGACGGCTGCAGATAATGGCAGTGCAAGTGCCGTGCGTTTCCAGTTCAAATTCATATTCATGTGATAATCCTCCTTCATGGTTTGTTACACCCAGTTAACGAAATGGATCAGAAATTGGATCACTATTTGTTACAATTTAGTGAATTTATTGATTATTTTTCTAAATATACATTTTATTAGCCGCTTTGCCACGTTAATTCTGCGTATAGCTTTTCTCTCCAAAAACGTACTGAAGCACTCGCTCTTTCATGCCCACAGGAGGCGTACAGCAGGTCAGCTTTTCCTGAGCAATTGTAAAAAGATCGCTCTCGGTCTCAAGGCCATCAGCGGCTTTTTTGTTTTGCAATTGTTTATTTAATTGACTCCCCCATTTCTTTTCATTTATAGCCATCGCGCCTCCCTCCTCCTGTTCATCCTTTTACTCGTCTCACGAAACAACAAAGACGATGCCGTGTGACACGTTCATCGTCTTGTTGTTTATAGGCTCCTATCCCAATCTTTATTTATTTATGGCCACGTCTTCGGACGGTTCGGATTCGGTCCCGTCTGCATTAACAGCGGTCACATGGTACGTGAAGCTTCCGTCTTCCGTTTCCGTGTAGCTTTTCCGTTCATGTGCATCCACGCTTGCGACGCGGGTGAAATCCTCTCCGCCTTCTTCCTGGCGGTACACCCGGTAGCCGACCACGTCCTCGTCCCGCACCGCGTGCCATTTTACAAGCGACCCCTGGAGAGAGACGTTGTCGGGAGACGGAGGTGGGTCCGATGCTTCTTCGCTATCGTTCATCAGGGCTTCTTCGCTCTCCTTGGTGAGTTCGGTGTAGACGACCAGCCGCTCATCGTGCGTGCCCTGCTCCTGATTAAACGTGCCGGTGCACGTAATCAGCTGCAGGTGCCGGCCGTCGCTTGATCCAAAAATGTTCTCGATCGGAGCATCCTGGCGCGGATAACTCACGACTTTGGTGACTTTAAACGCCAGCTCCTGCCCGTCTTCGTTGGTCACCTGAACCTCATCCCCGGCTTCCATATCCTCCAGATCATAAAATACCGCGGGGCCGCTTGCACTATCCACATGGCCGGCCATAACCGCATTGCCTTGTTCCCCCGGCGTCACGCCCGGTTCAAACCAGCCGACACCCTCTGCGGAATCCGGCACTCCCATCTGGCCGTTATCCAGTACGCCCACGCCTTCCAGGTCAGCCTCGACGTCAATCGATGGGATCGACAGGGTGGAAGGCGCGGACAGGTTCAGTTCCTCGGTTTTTTCTGGGTTTTCTTCTGGTTCGGTATTACCCGCAACCTGCACAAACTCTTCCACCTGTGGCGGGGACGAGCTTTCTCCGGTGTTTTCATTCTCTTCCGAATCGGACACGCCCTCTCCCTCGGATAATACCGTGGTTTCCGCCGGAGAGGAGAACAGCGCCTGCTGCGCGTACTGCACCCCCAGGCCGATGGCCACAAACATCATTGCCGCCAGTATGAGGAATTTGATTCGTCGTTTGGTCACCGTTCCCCTCTCCTTTCTGTTCACGTGAAATTATTTGGCCAGGTTTTTACGGAAGAAGAATGCTCCCGCCAGGGCCGTCATCGCGACAGACGCGAATACCCAGGCCCATGGGCTGTTGCCATTAGCTGTTCCACCCATGCCCGTTTGCGGCATTTCCGCCGGCATCATTTCGCCGTCTTCCATCATCATGTCCGTGCCGAACTGATCCGGCATTTGCGTTGAGATCGCGCCTCCAAGATTTTTGCCGATGCCAAACATAAAGGCATAGCCTTCGCGGAACGAGTCATAGGTTGCTTCATAGTCTTCGTTCATATAGTTATCGTACGTGTCGAGCACCTGGCTTTCATGCATCCATACGGCGTCCTGAGCAGCTTCGGTCGGAAGGTTTTCCTCCGTCGCCCCACCTAAGAAGGCACCAAAGTCCTCAGAAAACATTTGTAGTTCCTCCTCGGCGGCCTGACGCGCTCCCTCGTCTTCTTCCAGTGTAGCAGCTACGATATCACTCTGGGCATCAATATGCTCGCCCTGCCAGACGTCCATGAACTGTACCCCGGCCTCTTCACCGTAGATCGACGTGATCGCGGCCCGGAAGTCTTCGGTGTTGCCGTCCTCGGCCCACGTAACAAAGTCATAATCGTCCTGCTGGTTCACGCCCTTCTGCATTTCCAGCACCGCCAGGCTGAAGTGTTCGCCGGCGAGCATATTCAGGTTCGAGCGGAGATCGTCGGCCGCCGTATCGGTCGTACCCTGGTCAAACTGCTCCGGCATGCCTTTCACAACCGCGTCCGACACGGTTTCACCGATATCAAACATGCGGGCATAGCCTTCCCGGTAATCACTGTAAGCGGCCTTGTAATCCTCAGCCACGTAGTTGTCAAAGGCGCTCTGGACGTCATCTTCATGAGCAATCAGGGCTTCTTCCGCTGCTTCCTGCGGCAGTTCCCCGCCGGTGGCTTCGGAGAGAAGCGTGCTTAAATCATCGGCAAAGGTTTGTATTTCAGCTTCGGCTTCTTCGAGGCTTGCTTCATCATCATTTTTGGTGGCTTCCACAATATCGGTCGTATATTCATTATGCTCCCGGAACAGATCACCAAACTGTTGGCCGGCTTCTTCGCCGTAGAGGGACGTAATCGCCATCTGCATGTCATCGGCATTATTATTCAGCTGCTCCTGGACTTCTTCTGCGTCCGGCGCATCGTCATACTGCTTCTGCATCGACAGCACGGCTAAGACAAAGTGCTCGGATAACAGTTGATCAAATGACGCCCGGACGTCCCCGGCCGACATGTCCTTCATGTTCTGCATGTCTGTCATTGGCATCTGCTGGCTGGAGTCATTGTCTGCGGCCATGGCGGTTGTCGGTACCATCAGGGTGGCTGCTGTTGCACCTAAAATAAATTTTTTACCAATCATGGAAAAACCCTCCTCGTTTTGTGTTCATACAGGCTAACGAGAAGAAAATCGCTTTGGATCACAATTAATCGAAATTTTATAAAAGCTCTTTAAATTCTCCCTCTTTCATTTTTCGATTTTAACGCTCTTCATACCGAACTATTTGATGTACTGAAAATGCTTATTTACATAATTTTAAAAAAATTCTATCAATTGGTGATCCGTTTTCTTTTCGCCTTCGTAGTCTTATTAATTGAGTGCCTGTATTTAATCTGCACTCATTAAAGGGGGCGCGACTGGTACCTGATCGACCGTTCCATTTCATTAATAATTAAGGGGGAAATGAATATGAAAAAACGCGTCATTGTACCACTGGCATCCGTATTTGCAGTAACCAGCTTTGCCGGCACCGCTTCAGCCGACCACGAGGGACTGGAATTCATGGTGGACTTAACGCCTGAGGCCGAAACCAAAGACGTCGACAGCGACGCTATGGGCGAAGCTCACTTTGAAGTAAGTGAAGACGGGGAGTCCATCATGTATGCTGTCCACGCCGAGGACCTGGATAACGCCGTTGCCGGACACCTGCATAGCGGGGCCGAAGGTGAAGACGGTCCTGTCGAGTTATTTTTATTCGAAAACGATGAACCAATGGATTACGACGGCGAAGTCGCAACCGGCACGCTCACCGAGGATGACCTGGTCGGTGACATGACCTGGGAAGAATTCTCCATGAGCCTTGTCGCAGGTGATGTTTATGCGAATCTTCATACAGAGGAATATCCGGATGGCGAGATCCGCGGCCAGCTGGATGAAGAAGCCCAGGAGGCAGCCATGATGCCGGAGGAAATGCCGCAAACCGGCATGGGCGGTACCAGTGACAACGGCATGACTGGTCTTTGGGCTGGTATTGCTGCTTTAGCAGTTGGCGGCGCAGCATTATTCATGCGCCGGAGAAGCGAAGCTTAAAATGTCAGCAGACTAAATATTTTGAAGCCATCCTCTCCTGCTGTATGGAGAGGATGGCTTTTTTTATGGCATTAGAGCTGGTTAAGAAACCGTTTTGAATAAAACAAAATGCCGGGCATTTTTTACTTTTTGACAGCTAAAGCGTTCATGCTTAGGCTTTTAATTATATCCGTGCTTTCCATCAAAAAACCCCTGCTTTTGAGAAGCAGGGGCTGATTATAGTTTTTTCAATATGCTTTAAGTTATTCGGCTATCGATACGCAGCTATGGTTAAAGCCAGCTCCAGGCGGGTGTAAAAGCGTCGGTCAAAATCTGGAACGGAGAAACAAAGTATTCCAAAAGTTACAAAAACAATAATCACTAAAACCATAACACCAATCATTAAAATTAAAAAACCAACGTACAATAATTCGTTACTTGATGCGTCTTCTGCCCCAGGTAGCTGAAATATAAATGAAAAAACTATAAACAATGTACTTGGCAGTAAAAATATTTTTCCCCATTGGGATTTAAACCTTTCAATTAATGAAGTTTTTTTATGTTCTTCCAGGAGTTTTTGAACATGAGGAAGATAAACATTCAATAATCTTTCAGAAGAAATATCGTTGTTTCTTACCCAACGCTGAATTTCTTTGATGACAATTTTGTCGTATAAAAGTGAAAGGTTTTGGTACCCGTGATACTTTGCGATCACTTTTTTTATCATTAAGTTCGAAGCCGCTGCATATATTATGCTGATCGCTAAAAACGTAGCAATTAAACGGAGCCATCCAAATTCAAAACGATCAGAATAGATAAAAATAAAACCCGTCAAGAATATAAGGCAAACTAAAGCGATCAGAATAGCTTCTAACCATGTATTCAAATTTTTTGTTTTCGGGTTTTTTTTGCAGTTTTAAGCAAATATTTCGTCCGTTGTTTTCGAAACGCCTCATTCTCCAATGTCTTAAACGAAAGAAATTCTCTCATTACCTCTTTTCTCACCTTTCAAGTTCTTTGTTTCATATCTAATCTCACTTTTGCGCTTAGGTCTCAGCATCATTAACGTATTAAATAATTAAATTCACTTCTCATTTTATGCTAAGCTTTCCTCCGCAATATTTCAGCCAACAGTAGAAACACTGCTCCAGCTATCCCCAGCCAATAAACGGGAAAAGTGATGGTTGGACCGAATGCAGGCAGCCAGTAATACATTGCAAAAAATACAGTGCCCGGCACGATACCGAATATAAAACCTGTTACCAGAAATTCCTTTATTTTCGAAACATCCCGGAAACAAGACCACTTGATATAACGAAAGACACTGTATCCCACGACCGATAACATAAAGCTCCCCAGCATAATAATTATTGCAGTCGTCCCCAGGCTGTACGATTTTGTTGGCTCCAACCGCTGAAAACCATACGAAAGAATTGTTTGTATCAATCCAGTAGATAGCATATATACACTTAAAAAATAACAAATGCCCATTACAAACAACGCCATCATTTTTCTGGGCACTGTCTGAGGCAGCTCGCCGACAATATCCTTCGCATACTGCCTGGGGTCAGAGCCAAACAGCTCCGAACTGTCCCTTCCCTCTGCCTGCAAAACAAGAAGATGATCTAGCAGCTCCATCAGCACCTCTTCGGTTTCCTGTTCACTTTTATTAAATGAAAGGCGGATATACACCATCATATCTTCATATATCTTCTTATTTTCTTTATTTAATTGGTTTCGCTTTTCGTTGTTTTCCTCCACCAACGTACTCACCTACGACTCCTCCTTGTCCAGTAATTGATCAACGGGCTGCTTCAGGGCCTTCCAGTTCTCCCGGAACGCCTCCAGCGAAGCTTCGCCCGCCGGCGTCAGCGTATAGTATTTCCGGTTCGGCCCACTGTCTGAAGTCTTCATTTCCCCGTGAATCAGCTTTTCCTTCTGCAGTCGCAAAAGCAGCGGATAAATGGATCCTTCCTTGACGTCGATCCCCTGCTGCTGCAGCTTGACCGCCAGCTCATAGCCATAGACAGTCTCCCGGGAAATAATAGCTAAAATACATCCTTCCAAAATGCCCTTCAACAGCTGGCTTCGCTCATTCATCTGGTCACCTGCCTTGCAATACATGCTAGTTATTTAATTAAATACCCGCCGTGCATATTACCGCCAGAACGGGTTAAACGAAGTATTCCTCCACTATCTTGTATAACAATATAGCTTCACTTTAATATACCTTCAGTCGAAAAACAACAATGACTTTAATCATTAAAAGCCTTGTATTTTCGATTCTTATGTTCAAAAATGGAAATAATTACTAATGTCGGATTTAGAAGGGAAGTTATGCGTACTGTGGTTCATATATTATATTTTGTTCTACTCTTTTTCGTATGCGGATTAATTGGGTTTGGTTTATTTAGAACGGGGTTTACAGCTGACCTTCACCCTTCGACGTTTCTTTTCTTCTTTTCCTTCAGCGCCATATGGACGGTCAGCTATGCAGGCCATCTACACCTCGGACGCTGGGATCTGCCTCTGGCCTTATGGGTATGCACAGCCCTTGGAATAAGCCTGCTGTTCGCTTCAGGGTCAAAAATATTGGAGGTTATTCAATGAAAAAATGGAATTTTGCCATGCTGCTGCTATCCGGCATGCTTTTGATGTACGGCCTAGGATTGGTATCCCTGTTTACTCTTAGCCTTTTCAGCAGCATCAATCAATTTTTTATTACCATTGGCATGGCGGCCATTCCTCTGATCCCATTTTTTGTGTGGCTGTATTTGCTGTACCGTTTTCATGCCAAAAAAGAGCATCAAAACTTTTATATTAGTATTGGAATTCTCCCACTTCTGATATTCGCTTTAATATACGATGTGCAGATGCTCCGGCGTTATAATGGCTGATAAGATTTGAATACTTGCCAATAAGGAGGCATTAGACATGAATACCGCATGGAAAACAGGGATATTAGCAGGCTCTCTAACAGTTATTGTTTTGTTTTTCTTGGACGTTCTGCTTCCCGATCTGCCGGCATTACTCCAGGTATCCAGCAATGCAGTTGTTTCCTTTCTTGCGATGGCAACCGCTTATGCCGTCTTCAGCAAAAAGAATTCATAAAAATTAACTATAAGGAGCAGTCACGATCAAAATGCTCAAAGTGTTAAAGTATATATAGAAATATATAGGAATTTTCGTTCCTTTTATAATAATTCTTTATATTATACTAGTGCCTATCGCCATAGGGCTGTTATTTGGCGTTAACAATAATCCTTAAAAAACGGCGCTCGAAAGTCATTTTCATATCACCATCACTATCATTTGTCGTTATCGTTAAACAATCCAAAGCGCCATACACAGAGCAGAAGCCATGGCTAAAAGAAACGATCCTACGACAATAAGCTGCTGAAAATTTTTCCTGCTTTTTCGTTCAATATAATCGCAGCCATTTACGACTAAAAATAACGCTACAGCAGGCAAAGCAAGGTTGTCTGCCGTAAGGGGTTTTCCCATTGCCAACATGGTGGCGACAAAAAGCATGCCGTAGATAAGAACTGCTTCGGCCCCAGGGCTTGCCGGCTTCAGCATTCTACTTTTCTCTCCTTTGTCCTTCGCAGCCACCATGCATACCCCTCTTTCTTCGTAAATGTTCGCCCAACCTAAAAATAAGAGTTCAAACCTAATTCGGAGCTTTAATTTTAACAAATATATCCAGTCATGACATCCAAATTACTAAATGAAGGGTTGTTCCTTCAATATATGTATATTAATGTTTTAAATGTAACTAATTTACAAAAATCGCAGGAGGTTTTCATGTTTACATCCATTCTTCAGCTTCCGTTTCAGCCCCGTAAACAATTCGTCCAAATGACCTACCGCTATTCACTGGTATTGGTGGCTCTGTTCATTCTGGCCGCCAGTATTGGACACACATTTATTACGAATTATATCTCTCTTGGCACCAATCAATCACCGGCCATTCCTGACGACCCCTGGTTTTTGCTGCTGCTGGTTTTGCTCGGAGGCGCGGTGTTTTTTATTCTGCCCCTGATACTGAAAGGCGCGACACGTATTTATGATCATTCCCTTTCATATCAAAAAGCTCTCTGGGTCAATATTTTGGCCATTACTCCAACTTTATTTTTGCTGCCCTTTGCGATCATTGGCCTGTGCCTGTTTCTCACCCTGGGACTTGTTCCATCATTTTTCTCGAATGTCTATAATGTGCTCGATCTGCTTTCAATCGTCTGGACATTTGTAATTACCGTTGGCATGATCCAGGTGGCTGTTAACACGAGCAGGCCAAGGTCTTTAACCATTTCTTTTACATACTTGTGTTTCACCATACTGGCTATTGTGGCGGCGGCTCTCTTTCTGGGCGCTTTCGTCGCAGTATTCTAGCTCTTATCCCGTATTGCACCCTGCTGTTGAATGTTCTTCAGACAATTCTTGAAACCTTCCGTTTAAAATACGCCAGGTTTGATCATTTTCTCCCCGGGGTAAACCATTAAGCAGTGAAAACTCTATTAATAAAGAATTGGAATAAAACTATATTCGGCAGCAATGGGTGGTCAGCACAGACAGCCCATAAGCCAGAAAAAGAAAAAACCTCTTTTTCTGGTTTTTTATGGAAAAATTGAAGTTGAGCATGAGCCCCGCATATTCAAATAGCTGCCATTCTTTCAAGAAATCGTTCACCTACTATCATTAAAAAGGAGCTTTTAATGTCTAAAGCCATGCTGATTATCAACCCTTCGTCCGGGAAGGCCGACGCTCTTTCCCACGAAGCTCCTGCTATTAAAGTATTGCAGGAGCTGTATGACAACGTTACAATCCGGTACACAGAAAAAGCGGGCGACGCCAAAGACTTGGCACAGCAGGCGTGCGAACAGCGATTTGACGCCCTGGTGACGCTTGGTGGCGACGGCACCGTGAACGAAAGTGTCAATGGCCTGGCAGAACATTCCCACCAGCCGGCTTTTGGCTTTCTCCCACTTGGCACCGTCAATGACTTTGCCAGGGCGCTGCATCTCCCTCTTGACCCTTCCGAAGCCATAGAGGTTATCCGTCAGCAGCATACGATTCCTGTCGACATTGGGAAGGTTGACCGCACGTATTTCATGAATGTCTTAGCCATTGGAGCGATTGCCGAGGCTGTGTACGACGTAAGCGCGGAGCAAAAGTCTGCATTTGGTCCTCTTGCCTACGTCCTCGAAGGAACTAAAGCTTTCCGGCATCACACCCCGTTTGCGTTAACGCTCGAACACGACCAGGGCGTGTGGGAAGGCGACGCTTATCTAGCGCTGGTGGCTTTAACGAATTCGGTCGGCGGCATCGAGTCGCTTGCCCCCCAGGCGAAAGTGCACGACGGGTGCTTCCATGTGTTTATTGTTAAACGATTAGGGCTTACAAACATCGCGCAAATGATACCGGAACTGCTGCAGGGTTCTCTTTCCCGCCATGATGATATTGAATATTTTGCGACCGCCACCCTGCGCGCAAGTACGGCCGAGAGGCACATCTTTAATATCGATGGCGACGAAGGACGGCCGCTGCCCTTTGATGCCGCCGTTCTGCCGCATGAGCTTCGTATCTTTGTACCGCCTGACCGCTAGAGGAGTCAGGATCAACAGTCATTTAATATTCTGTTCTAATTATATTTGCGTAACAGTCTCTCTGGAATGTGACAATAATCGCCGGGGTGTTTATCCAGTCTATCCTGGTGCTCCCCGGCGCTTTTAATGTAGTTTTTCAGAGGCAGCACTTCCACCATTATACGGTGGTAATCCGTTCTCTCCTTAAGAAACGCCTTCGCTTCTGCTAAATGTTCCGGTTTTTCGCTGTACACACCGGTTCTGTATTTCTCTCCTATATCCTCCCCCTGCCGATTCAGGCTGTACGGATCAATGATTTCAAATAAATATTCCATCAACTCCGTGATAGTGACGACTCCCGGGTCAAAACCCGTTTTCACGCATTCGGCGTAGCCATCATAGCCGCCATTCAGGGTATGAGTGCTGCCATTCGCCCTGCCCGCTTCTGTGAACTCCACGCCAGGCAGCGTTTTAATAAACGCCTGCACGCCCCATAAGCAGCCGCCGGCAATATATACTGTTTCCATATGGCTACTCCTTTTTGTGTAAACACAGTAATCCATTGTGCTTCCTTGTATAAATAAATTAAGACTTATATCAACTGCTTTTACACGAGTTTAAATAACTCGCCAGGTTCAAGCAATGATAAAAGTAAATGAGAGTCCGGATGTACACGGCCAATAACATTGACATTTGAATCAGCCGGCAGATCCTTCTTCGTTATTTGAAGCTCTCCATGATACCTGCCGTATCGTTCGTTATCAACTGTAATCGTTCCAACAGGCCGGGGTTCTGCTGAATGAGACGGTGAAATTTGAATTTGATTTTTTGCAGTGAAAGAGCGGGAAGGTTCCGACCGGATCACATCTCTTGCCGGGTCTGGCCGCTGCCAGTGCAGCATGCGAAATATATCTGCGACACCAGTATCTTTTACAAACAATGAAGAGCGGATTGATATTTCTTTCGTTTCTTCGTAGGTTTTAAAAAGGGAAGCTTCTTCGGAGGACAGCATGCTGTCCCCTATACATATATCATTGACAGCGCAAGTCCGCCATAAATCTAAAGCGGCTGGAAATGGAGCCGCTCCCCGGTGTTCTTCAAGCGTGGGAAGAAACTGATATAAAGGGCCCCGGGGCTTTTCATCCCCCGGTACAAAGGCGCAAGTCCGAATGTTTTCTGATTGCAGCCATTTATTCTTTTGAATGATTTGTTGTCGGTCGAGCCCGGTCTCAGGCCGGGGATAAAAGTTATGCCAAGCCGCTAAGGAGGAGAAATTCACACCGTGGGCTTTCAAATCCTTGAGCATGGATTCAGTTATTGTACTGGCGTTTAATAATACATTGACGTGTTTAGCAAGTGCGGCAATTCCGGGGGCATCAATGCCATAATCCACCCTCACGCCGGTTAGGCCCCACTCTTGAAGCTTTTTTCCATCTGCAACTGTAAGATTCAGCAGTTGAAAGGAAGCTGGAGATATGTCTGCAAACAAATTGAGTTCAAGCGATGCTGTCTGGCGGGCGAGGGCTTGAAGCTGGTTCTGATAAGAGGAAATTTTATTTTCGGGTATATGAAGTGAAGTAAATACAAAAGAAAAACCGTTATTTTTCATACGTGCTAAATAAGAGAATTCTTCTTCTAAGTCTTCAGTAAGATAAACGCTAAACCCTTTCATGGATTTCCCTTCCTTCTATATAATATGTAAAAAGGAAGCTGAAAAGAAGCTTCCTTTCTTATTGAATATTTTCAGCCATTTTTTCGTTGTAACCAAAAAGATAAGTGAATAAAAAACCAAAAAAGTAGGCTGCCAGAAGACCTAAAAAGTACATGACATATTGGCCATCGATAAGTGGAATCAACGATAAGCCTGAAACCCCGATACCGGTCGATGCTGTGCCTATTACTGCTTGAAAAGCGCCTCCTACCGCGGCCCCCAGACAAGCGGTTACAAACGGACGTCCGAGCGGCAGAGTCACGCCGTAAAGGAGAGGCTCACCGATTCCTAGAAAGCCGACTGGCAGAGCCCCTTTCACCGTATTACGAAGCTGTCTGTTCTTCGTTTTTACGAAGACGGCTATTGCAGCACCAACCTGGCCGGCTCCTGCCATAGCCAGAATCGTAAGAAGCGGCGTAGCTCCCATGCTGTCAATAAAATCTAAATGGATGGGCGTCAGTCCGTGGTGCATCCCCACCATGACAAGAGGCAGAAAGAAACCAGCAAGGGCTGCCCCTGCTACCGCCCCACCAATATTTAACACAAAATTGATAGCAGCAGTAATACCGGTAGAAATGAATCCCCCGATTGGCTGCAAAAGAACGATTGTAGCAATACCTACAATTAGTACGGTAAAAAATGGAGTGAAAATCAAATCGAGTGTACCTGGAATAAATTTTCGAATAGTACGTTCAACAAAGGCCATCGCCCAGGCGGCCAGAATAACTGCAAAGATCCCACCCTGCCCGGGTACAAGAGCTTCTCCGAACAGCGTAATATCGGCAAGGGCAGGATTGATAATTAAAATACCAGCGACAGCGCCAAGAGCCGGGGTGCCGCCGAACTCTTTTGCGGTATTCCAACCTACCAGAATGCCAAGGTATGTAAAAATTCCTCCGCCGATCACAAGCAGAATCTGCAGCCAGGTCGTTTCCGGATCGACACCAGCATTTTGTGCAAAGTTGGCTGCACCATTAATTAACCCAGAAGCGATTAATGCAGGAATTAATGGAATAAAAATATTACCGATACGCTTTAAGAAATTCCGGATCGGCGTATGCTGCCGTTGTTTGATCCCAGCTTTAACATCTTCAGCTGTGTGATCATCTCCCTGGACACTACCTGCTGAAAGATTTGTTATTTTTTCCAATTCAGCCGCTACTTTGCCTGCAGTGCCGGGACCAACAACAATCTGAATGGTCTCTTCCTCTACGACCCCCATAACATTTTCGACCTTTTTTAATTGTTCGATGTCAACTTTTTCCGGGTCACGTACGTTCAGACGAACCCGCGTCATACAGTTATACAAAGAAACGATATTTTCGCTGCCGCCAAGGGGCTGAAGAACATCTTGAGCAATTTGTTGTTCTTTTTTCACCAGAAACACTCCTTTTTATGCATTTATTTGTTAATAATGGCTTCCCGGACTCTCCCATGGTTTTGTTCAAGCAGTGCTGTCGCCCCAGAAGAAGTAGTGTCAGCCAGAATCATGACAATTGCTGTTTTTACATGCCGGCCGGAAGCTTCAAATATGGAAACGGCTGTTTGCTCATCTACACCGGTGACCTCCTGTATCATACTCATTGAGCGACGGGCCAGCTTTTGATTCGTTGCCTGTACGTCTACCATGAAATTTTCGTACACTTTGCCCAGCCTGATCATTGTTACAGTAGATATCATATTCAATATGTTCTTTTGGGCAGTGCCGGCTTTTAGTCGAGTAGAGCCAGTAAGTATTTCAGGTCCCGTTACAGCTTCCACGGGATAATCGGCAAGTGCACTGATGGGGGCATCCTGATTACAGGAAATGCTTCCCGTTACGGCCCCAATTTTTCTTGCGTAGCTAAGAGCCCCGGCTACATAAGGCGTACGGCCGCTTGCAGCCAGCCCAATAACGATGTCCCGGGATGTCAGTTGGATTTCTTTGAGGTCAGAAGCACCAAGGCTTTCAGAATCCTCTGCTCCTTCCACTGCGGTAAGCAAAGCTTCTTTCCCACCAGCGATGATTCCCTGCACCGTTTCCGGTGTAGTGCCGAATGTAGGAGGACATTCAGCGGCATCCAGTATTGCAAGGCGTCCACTTGTACCAGCGCCTACGTAAATCAAACGACCGTTCTGGCGGATAGAGGCTTCTGCTTTCTCCACAAGAGGCTCAATTAAGGGAAGAATGCTTTCGATCACGTTCGGCACAGTTTTGTCCTCGTGGTTCATAAGTTGAAGTATTTCCCTAATGCTTAAATTGTCGAGTTCATATGTAGCCGGGTGTCTTGTTTCGGTTTTAAGTTTATTCACTATCATCCCTCGCTATCTTTTTAGAAAACGCTTACAATTTAATTATAAATATTTTGAAATTTAAAATCAATATAATATAAAAATAAATGAAATTTAATTTTAAAAAGGACCGAAAAAAGAGCGGATCCATATAGTGCATAATTATAGTTTCCGATGCTCTTCTGTTGTTTCTCTTGCCTGTTCGAATGCTTCTACCAATTCTTCGCCAATTAGATGAAAAACAGCTACATATAAGGCATCTATATAATTCAACTGGCTGGTGCGTGAAGCAATGCTTCCAATTCGTTCTGCCTGTTCAATATCCGGAATTGCCAGAACGTAGTCAGAATGCTTGACCAATGGTGAATTGGCGTATTTGGTGATGCTGATAACTGTTAGATTCTTTTCTTTAGCATAACTGGCCGTATCAATAACCTCCTTTGTATAACCAGAAGTGCTAAAACAGATTAACACATCGTTTTTCTTCATCATTGTAATAAATGGAACCATGTAATGATAATCAGATGAGGCGGAGGCATGAAGCCCGAGTCGCATGAATTTATACTGGCCGTCTACTGCCGGAGTGAAAGAACCACCAACACCAAATAAGCCAACAGTCTTTGCCCGGGAGATCAGTTGGACAGCTTCTTCAAATGATTGATGATTGACAGTTTTTGTCATCATGTCAAGCGAAGCCCGGTTTAAAGACGTTACTTTTTGAAATAGACTGTGGGGATTATCACTGCTTTCAAGGAGGGACAAACTATTAATGGAAGCATCCATTTGAGACAGCTCCTGGGCAAGAGCAACTTTGAGCATTCGAAAGCTTTCCATGCCTATGCGTTTGCAGAAACGGACGATACTTGCCTCACTCGCATTTGCCTGAACAGCTAATTGCTTGGTGGTCATTGTAGGTACGAATTCTGCATAATTAAGCACATACTCCGCTATTTTCCTTTCTGCTTTAGTGAAGCTATTATATTTGGCACGAATTTTAGCCACTAAGCGTGTTTCCATCTTGCAGTCCCCCTTTTATGTATGTTTTTATTATGAAGACACTAAAGTGTTATTAGCAAATAAATATTAAGAAGCTGGTGATGCTCACTAATACTATTGCAGAGCTTACCATAGCAAAGCATTTTTCCAGAATCTATTAATCTTTTATTTTTAAATAACCCAATCGTTCAATTTTTTCATATACTCCTCCCATAGACGACACTATGATGTCGTCTATGCCCTATTATACTTTGGATATAAAAAGGAAGAAATAAAAGATGAAAACAGTAGCTTATTTACAATTCAACGGTTAGGCAGAAGAAGCGCTAACGTTTTACAAACGAGTGAAAATTCTCTTCTTATCAGTATTATCGATGCTGAGCCAGAGGTAAACGAATCAATTTTTCGAGAGCTCTCTGAAGACGGTACTGTGCTTATGCCATTAGCGTTCACTCCGTGGTCCTCCAGTTTTGGGCTCGTAGCTGATAAGTTTGGCGTAATGTGGAAATTTAATAGTGAGGCCAGTAAATTTCTAAATAGCTTTGTGAATTAAATTTCATTCATTAGTTAGGAGTCTTTATTATAATTAAAGAAACTATCAATGGATGGTTAATAAAGAAAGCATCTTCTCGGGCCTGACACTAGGGACGTATACGGACGCCACCATTTATTTGATATGTTTTCCTCGGGGATATTCTTTCTCAGTACTATAGGGCAAAATTGCACCTTTTTTGTACCAGTGTTTTTACGAACTTCGTACGGCCCTCAACTCAAAATTATCAAAAAAACAGAGAGCAGAAAAAAACCGGGCCCGGAGTTTTTCCGGGGCCCGTCATAAACAATCATTCGTTTTTTTTGCTCTTTACTGGGGTTTTGCCTTTTTCGCATGTTCAGCTGCTTTAACCTCTTCAGATGTTATTCGATTTTCTTCTGCTGCTTTCTTCGTTGCTTCATCGCCACACACTACGTGATCCCATTTATTTATTAAAGCATCATACCCTTGCTTTGCTACTAGTTCTTTGTCATTTTTGTTTCTCTCATCGCCAAAGTAGGTATTATCCATGCCGGCATTGTGGTGAAAATCCGTATTTGTAGCACCAGGGAGCATAGCTGTTACATTGACGCCTGTCTCTCTTAACTCCTCTCTTAAGGATTCGGCAAACATAAATCCAAATGCCTTCGACGGACCATACACTGTTTCATAAGGTGTCGGCAATGTCGCCGACAGAGACGAAACGATAAGGATATCTCCCTTTTTATTCGGAACCATATCCTGAACGACGCGCTTCGCCATATGCACCGTTCCCGAAATGTTAATGTCTATTAACCGCAGCTCTTCCTGCAAATCGTTTTCTAAAAAGGAACCGCCAATGCTGACACCGACGTTTAACACAGCCGCATCCAGCTCTCTGTTTTTACTTTTCACAAACTCCCAAAATTCCTCCACTCCCTCATACGTCGAGGCGTCTGCCTGAAGAGGATACGCTTCCACACCGTAGCGTTCAATAGCCTCCGCCGCTTCAAAAATGCGCTCACTCGAGCCCGAAACCGCAATGTCGTATCCATCCTGGGCGAATAATTTTGCAAGCTCCAGCCCCAAGCCCGAGGAAGCTCCCGTTATCATGGTAAATGGACGTTCTTTGGACATTTTATTTACTCCTTATTTGTTTTTCTTATACACCCTCTGCTAAGCATTACACGTATTATCCTAAGCCTTAAGACGCTGTCGGACTAACGCTTGGAAGATGCGCCAACCCTATCGAAAAATATTATTTAAAGGAAGAGTACAAAAAATGTTTTATTGAGCCTCGTTCCTATCTATCATTTTTTAGGATTTTCCTGCTTCAACAGCTCCTGGATCTTCCGCAGCCGTTGTTGAAAATCGTCGTAGGACACCTTACCCTGGTTATAGTCTTCCTGCAGCGCCAATTTTTCTGTGAGTAAGTGTGCTTTATTCATGATGGGCTATCTCCTCTCGTGATTGATAGTACCTCTTTACCTGATTTACGGAAGCAGGTAAACCTCTTCTTTCGTTACAAGAACCAGAAACAGCTACAGCCACGGCACTTTTTCACGAATTTTTATTACTCGAGCGGTTTTATAAAAATAAATAAAGCCGAAAAAGGTGCCATCCCCATGTTTTATTACTCCCTTTGCCGGGTAATTTATTTTAGAAATGACTATGATTCTTCTTTGGAAGTGCTAATCGGAAGTGCTAATCATTTCCTCATACGCGGCAGCAATGGATAGATATCAAAGCTAGACCATCAGCCAGAAAAAGAGAATTTTCTCTTTTTCTGGCTTTTTTTGGTTTTATGAAAACATTTTCATTATTGATTCCCTTCAACCGCTACCATCTATGAGTGATCGCGGATATAACATTTTTATTAGAAAGGAAGAAAAACTATGGAACAATTTCAGCGTATATTAGTCGGTGTCGAAACTCTTGAAGCCACTTCGCACGACCCTTTAGCTCATGCCGTACAATTAGCACAGGAGCACCAGGCTACGTTACTGATCGCCTTTATGATGGACACCAAAGGGTACTTCCCCTTCGAGCGCATGGACCCGAACGGCTTCCGCCGGCTTCAGGCCCAGGCTTCTTCCCAGCTTCAACGACTCAAAGAATGGGCTGTTGAACAAGGAGTCCCTCAAGTAGAAACCATCATGGAGCCCGGCCTTCCGAAACGAGACATTGGAAAAATTTGCGCCAGATACGAGACAGATCTAGTCGTGCTCGGGGAATCAGGAGCTTCCAAAATCGACAGGGCATTTCTTGGCAATACAGCCAAAAGCGTTCAAAAAAAGGTCGATTGTAACGTAAAAGTCATTTCGACGTAAGCAGAAGCGAAATCTGCTTATTGTCGAGCGGCCGGGGACAAGCAGTGCCGTGTAGATGATTCTATAGCTGACCCAGGAGCCTTTGCCTTCTCATCAAGATAGTTAAATACTTTCCCTACCTTCCTCTGCATGAATGCATTAGGATGAAATATCTTTGGAAGATCCTGCTTCATTGCAAACCATTTAAGTATATACTCCCCTTATGCGGTTAACGCATAAAATTATGGCAGCCCCAAACACTCAACCGTTTGGGGTTTTTTCTTTATATGTGTGCTTACAAACAATCAGAATATGTAATAAGAATTTCTATTAAAAGATGATGCAGAAAAGCTGGCCGCCCCGACGGACAGGCTTTCTGCGTCAATGATAAAATAGATACAGCGCCACCCCAATCAATCCGAGCGCGGCCAGCCGTGAGGCATCCATTGGGAGCTCCAGCGTTCCAAATGCACCAAAATGGTCCAGAAGCATTCCGAGCAGTAACTGTCCAGCAATGCCGGCGGTAATCGCCGCAGAAGCCCCGATCCTCGGCACCGCCAGAATGATACAGACAATATAAAAAGCGCCCAGCGCCCCGACCGTCCATTTCCAGAACGAGAAGGATGGAAACGAAAACGAGAGGCCTCCCTGCACCAGCGTGCTTAAGAATAAGCAAACGGTCCCGACAAAATAAGCGATAAAGGCCGTTTCCACACTGCCTATTTTGCTGCCGATTTCTCCGTTCACACCAGCCTGGAACGCGAGCGCCGCCCCTCCGGTAAAGCATAATATTATTAACAGCCAGGCCATGCGCCTTCCCCCCTTGTATTTCTAAAATCTACACTTATATGGTTCCTCTTTCTATCGTTTCTCGCTTTTAAGCTCGCTACGTTTCTGATACAACACATACCCCGTCCAGCTCAACGCTCCCGGCAGAACCCATAACACGGTTAAATATATCGTGCCTAAAATCGCAATTCCTGCGGCCCAGTATGCAGCCAGGGGCCTTCGGCCAATTGCCAAAGCTGCTAGGATAAAGGAACACACAGGTACCACGATTTGTCCTCCACCTACTGCCATTCCTACTTCTGTCCAACCCGGAAATTTCTGCGTGGCCTGCCACAGCCACGGCCAGCATATGCCGATCCCCACTCCCAGGAATCCAGCAAGAATCCAGCACGTTCGTTCCTCGTGATGCATATTCCTTCGCTCCCTCTTACTTATAGTAGCTTCTACGATACACCACCCATACGATCATGAATAATGATAAAATAATATGGAAGCTATCATAAAAAAAGATATCAGGGGGGGGGTGAACTATGAACATTCAGACCTTACAGCTGTTTCGAGCCCTAGCGCATGAGCAAAACATCTCCAGGGTGGCGAACAAATGGAACTATGTGCAATCGAACGTAACCGGGCATTTGCAGCGGCTGGAACATGAGCTCGGCGTCCCCCTTTTCCACCGGCACTCCAGAGGTCTCACGCTCACTCCGCAGGGAACCTATGTGCTTGCCTGCGTGGAAGACATGCTTAACTCATGGGAGCATTTGCAGGACACAATTTCAGATTCGTCACTGCCTTATGAGCCACTGGTGCTCGGTTCCATTAATTCCATGGCGGCAACCCACCTGCCGGCGTTAATGTCATCGCTCCATCAGGCTCTTCCGTCCATTGACGTGTCGCTTCGCTACGGCATTACAGAGGAATTAGTCCAGCAGGTGCTGCAGCATGAATGCCAGGGGGCCTTTGTCACCGGCCCTGTGCGTCACCCTGCCCTCCATCAGCACATATTTTCCACAGAAACTCTTACTCTCGTTTCCAACCCGCTGGTGCTTCCGCTCGGGAGTCTTCAGAACGTACACCAGCAGACTGTTCTTGTGCTGGAACCCGGCTGCATGTTCCGGGAACGCCTGCTGCAAATGATTCATCAGGAAGGCATCATTCCGAAACAGGTGATCACCTTCTCAAACCTCGAATCACTATTGGGACACGTCCGGGCCGGAATGGGAATCGCCCTGCTGTCCGAGCGATACATGCGCTCGTTTCAGGATGATTACATCGCATGCACGCCCGTGCCACCGGAACACGCCCGGGTGGATATTTCCTTTATCTATTCTCCGGCAAGCGAGCAGCACCGCTCGTTTCAGACTTTTCAGGATATCTTGCACGAATCCCTGCGTTCTTCGTTTTGATGAAACTCACTTTAATAAGATTAAAAAAGAGAGAAGCCATTTTCACACAATGGTTTCTTTTTTTATCCATTTTCCATTCAGCATGCCGTGATTTTTACTCTTAAATGATCATGCTGAGCCAATTCTATTCCTTCATTACAAATAATTTTGAAGATATATTCATGATAGCTGGGTTATAGCGCTATCGCTCCGGGGAATTTTTCATGCTTATCGCTCTGGCCTGGATTGAATTAAAGACGGGAAAACCAATTTGACAGGCAATTTGGTTTATTTATTCTTTCCTTTGTGCTATAACAAAAGTACCATTTTAACAGGCAGGCGGTGCTTTGTATTGACTCCCATGACCGTGGATCTTCTTCTTTCCCAGACGTATTTACATCAGCTGTGGCAAAAACACTGGCCAGATAAAACGGGTTTTGTACATAATTCGGCGTCGGCCTTTCATCAATACGAGTCGTTGTTTCTATCGCTTTGCCGGGACGGCCGTATCTATCCTTTGGTAGCCAGGTTACAATCTATGGGACCCGAAACGTACCATCATTCGTTAGATGTGTTTCTTCTCGGAAACGTGCTGGCGGATTATCTGCAGATGGAGATGGCAGAACTTGCAGCTGGTTTCCTGCTGCATGACGTGGGTAAAACATACATATCTTCATCCATTCTTCAAAAATCGGGCACTTTGACACCGGAAGAATGGGAAACTGTTCAGGAGCACCCCATGCGGGGATATCATTTGCTCCGGGCGCATGGACTGGAGGATTCAATAGCTCACATGGCTTTATATCACCATGAACGTGGTAACCAAACGGGCTACCCCTTCGGACTACCGGCATGGGAATTACCCGCCCCGCTTCGACTGCTTAGTGTCGTGGATGTGTATTCGGCCCTGACGCTTCCCCGTTCCTACAGGAAAGCCCTGACGCCGGACCAGGCGTTGTGTCATCTTCGTAAGCATACCGAGGAGTTGGACGCTGTCTATATTCATGCCCTTCTTAATATTTTACACACCCATGAACCAGACCCCGGAAATCCTCCCTCCTAGCGTCCAGGAGCAGCAGCAGAAAGGAAGGAACTATATGCGATACAATTATCTTCACGGGATGGCGCTGGTCTACTTAAGTTTTGGCATCGTGGTAGGCGTCGCTTTTTCTCTAATCATGCCGCTCGTGATTCCAGTTCCCGCCGAACTTCAGCGTTTATTTACCATCGCCTCCATCAGTGCGGGCGTCCTTTTAGGCGTATTAAACTTTTGTCTCTTTTTTGCCTTCGTCCGCCGTTGTATCACTCACTTTCAGTCCGTCTTAACCGCGGTTCGTGCCGGTGATTTAAGTGCGCGCGCTTCCTTTCGTTCTTCCGGGATGATCGGCCGGATGACCCGGGATTTGAACCGAACGATTGCCCACCTGGAGAAAACCCGCAATGACGTGCGCACGGACGACCTGACCCGCCTGCCAAATCGGGTAGCACTGCAGCAGGTGTTCCGGGACCACACATTTCTTCCGACATCACGCTATGCCCTGTATTTTTTGGATGTTGATCAATTCAAAATTATCAACGATACATATGGTCATCTCACCGGCGATCGTGTACTCCGCTGTGTGGCCGACGCACTGCAGCATACAATTGAGAATGAGCAGACCGCCTACCGATTGAGCGGAGATGAGTTTATTGTCCTGGGGCCGGTTCCCTCACACGATCTGTCGAACGAGGAATGGGCAGAACGATTGCATAATCGTATCGACCAAACCTGTGCAGTAAGCATTGATACCTTTACCGTGCGGGTCAGTGTCGGCCGTTACGATTTCTGCCCACGGGAGACTGATTTTTTAACGGTACTGGCTCAGGCGGATGACACCATGTATCAGGCCAAACAGCAGCGTTCCCCTTCGGTTTCCACTTAAACAGCCGGCCTGTCCATAGCATTGCGGCAACAGTTTCTTTTTAACGAAACAGGCATCCTTTGACTTCGTAAAGCCACGGATGCCTGTTTTCTATTTTTTTATGCTTAATAGCTAAAAAGATGATTTTCCTTCATGCTGCTGTGAATAATGCATCTTATTGGCATATCTTTTAGCAACTATTTCCAGGAGTGCCTTTACTCTGCTTTTCTACGTTTTTGTGTTAAAAGAATACTGGCAACGATACCTCCACATACCCCGCCTATAACAGCTACATCAAAATTATGATCCCACGGCATGTTCGTTATCATGTTTCTAAGAATTCGAAAGCTTAAGCCTATAATGATAGATACAATAATGAGTCCTATAAAAATAGCCAGCGTTTTCATCATTCATATTCTCCTAGTTATAAGGGTAAAGTCAGAAATATTTCAGAGGTGTTTGTCCTCTATGCTTTCCAACGGAATGCATCGACTATGTAAAAAATTGAAAAATAAACAAAGCACACATAAAACACAAAAGCCGTCTCCATTTTCACATGGAGACAGCCTTGCTTCGGGATGTATAATCATTCTTCCCACTGGCCGGTATTTCTCGCCCACCGGTTGTCTCCAAGGACCATTGGAGAGTCGTATGAAGAAGCGGCGTCTGTTTCGATATACATGTCCTGGACGTAATCAAGACTCTGGTGCAAAATGACTTCGATGTGGCGGTTGTTGCCATTTACTTCATTCGTGTAATTGGAAACGATATAATAATCGCCATTCGGCAAATGGTAAACAAGAGACTGTTCAAATGCATCAAACGTCAGAACATGGTCGGTTCGGTTAAAAATCTCATTCATACGGTCATGGTATTGCTCAAAAATCGTGCGGCATTCGGAGGTGCCACATGGCCGGCGTTGATCCTCCGAAATATAGCTTTCGGTACGCAGGGCGTGTCCGCCGTTAGTTGTTATTTCTTGCATCGATGGTTGATTCAGACTGGCGCCGCCAACAACGGCTACATGTGCGGCTTCGGCTGATGTTTCTAATGTGACCGAAACGACAGATGCAAGTAAGAGACTGGAAATTGTGGTAGTGAGCATCTTCATACGCTCTCTCCCCCCTTTTCGAAAAATGTTGCTTTAGTATAACGAAAAAGAAAGGAAATGAAAACCATATGTTGTAATAAAAGTAAATTTTTTTACTATTTATCGTTTTTAGTAGGAAAAACTGTCTTTGTACTGCTTCAGTTCCACATTGACATCGACGTCTAATATGCCTTCAAGTGCGGCTAAGTCGGCATTAATGAACGAGACTAAATCATCGTTGGTCGAAAAATAGGCTTGAATCATTAGATCGTGATTACCGGAAAAGGCTCCGAGAAAACGTACAGCTTCAAAGGTTTGTAGCTGAAGGGCAATGTGCTGTTGTTGGCCGAGCCGGGTGTTAATACCGATGATAGCCTGCACGTCCAAACCGATTTTTTTCGGATCGGTGTGAACAATAAAGTCAAAAACCCCGGTATCAAGCATTTTTCGAATCCGGGTTCGAATCGTTCCTTCACTTACCTCTAAGGTTCGGGCGATCATGGAATATGATTCTTTGGCGTTTTTCTGCAAGGCACGTAAAATAGCCCGGTCGGTAGCATCGAGTGTTGGCATGGTGGTGGGCCTCCTTATGATCATGTGCCTTCATGGCGGAATGAATTACTATAAAATAACTAAATTATACAAAAGAAAAAGGAAAAAATTCAACGATAAATTTCTAAATTTTCTTTAAATAAGGAATTATTGGTATAAAAAATGATTTAAGGCATATTAAAAACAGGAATGCTTTTCAAGCACTCCCCTAATCCTTTGTATTTTCCTGTTATATGTATTGCATTACCAACCTTTATGACCGGGTTTTTCTATTTGTTTGTTATGGAAGCTAACGTTTCTCCCGGTGGATCTATATCGTAAGAAAGAAAATAGATGTATCATAATGGATGGAACACTCCTATCGAGGCTACGTTCTTTTCATTTATTACGCTTAATTTTACCTAGATAAAATAAAAACGTTCCGGTACTTATTAATACCGCTAATACATAAAAAAGCTCCATTAATAATCACCTCAATTTCCATCATCAGTGGAAGCACTTGAGTGTTTTCGTTGAAGGTAAAAGAAAACCCCAATCGAAATGGCCAGAATAAGGCATAATAGTATAAATAACCCTCCCGGTATATCAATAATATGGCGCAAGTCCATGAGAATCAAAGCAAATGATATAGTGCCAAATAATTTGTAATCCAGTCTTAATACCTTCATGTTTCCCTCCCTGAATATTTTTTCTATGATTAAGCAATTTATTTCCTCCTAATGCTCCTGTCAGCGTGAAAACAAAAGTGGGGATGTCCCAAAAATAGGACAGCCCCCCTGGATATTTACGGATGCCTGGTAATTGTTCAGGCGGACAAAGATAACTAACACATTAAAACGCCGGAGTTAACTATCTGATGTATTCAAATATACCTGCAGCCCCCATGCCCCCTCCAATACACATGGTCACCATGCCATGCTTGGAATCTGGTCTTTTTTTCATTTCAGCAAGCAGCTTTGCAGTCAGCATCGCTCCCGATGCCCCAAGAGGATGGCCTAATGAGATGGCGCCTCCATTAACATTCGTTTTGGTCATATCTAACCCTGTCTGTCTGATGGAGGCCACCGTTTGTGCTGCGAATGCTTCATTTAGTTCGATTAAATCCATATCATCAACCGACAGGTCAGTTAATTTTAACACATCCGGAATGGCATAAGCCGGGCCAATCCCCATGATTTTTGGATCAACACCCGCTGCCTTGAAGCCCACGAATCGTGCAATCGGTGTGACGCCTAATTCTTTAACTTTGTCTCCCGACATTACAACCACAAAACCTGAACCATCTGTAAGCGGGGCAGATGAACCGGCTGTTACGGTCCCATCGGCCTTGAACACAGTGGGCAGCTTCGCTAGATCCTCCATATTGGTATCAGGGCGCACCAATTCGTCCGTGTCAAATATATCTTTTGTTACCACTGGGCCGTCATTATCGTACGTGACCTTAGTTACATTAATGGGAATAATCTCGTCATCGAACTTTCTTAAATCCTGGGCATTTTTAGCACGCTGATGACTTTGAACAGCATAAGCATCCTGATCTTCCCGGGATACGTTATATTTTTCAGCCACCATCTCAGCCGTCAGCCCCATTGGATAGGATACTCCGGCCTCTTCCTCCTGGAGTATTGGACTGTTGACCGGCTCATTTCCTCCCATCGGAACGGCACTCATCAGTTCAACTCCGCCGGCTGCTATAATATCTGCCTGGCCAGACACAATCTGATTAGCCGCCATCGCGATCGTTTGAAGTCCTGAAGAACAATAACGATTCACAGTCTGGGCCGGAACGTCTTCCGACAGCCCAGCAAGCAGCGCAATCGAACGTGCGATATTTTGCCCCTGCAGCCCTTCAGGAAAAGCATTACCAACGATAACGTCCTGTACCATATTTGGATGGAATTGACCACCTACCCGGTCCAATACTCCTTTTAGTACCTGTGCTGCAACTTCATCAGGTCTTTCGTGAGCCATAGCACCACTTAACTTTCCTTTAGCTGAAGCAGAACGTCCATAAGCTACTATATACGCATCTTGCACTGATTTTCACCCTTTCTTTGCTGCCACAATTTTTAATTTCGTAAAGGCTCACCTGTAGCCAGCATATGAGTAATTCGCTCGTACGTTTTTTCGTTTTGTAACAGCATCAAGAATTTTTGTTTTTCAAGCTTTTGAAGGTATTTTTGATTAATATAGGTGTTACGCGGAAGGTCTCCTCCGGATAAAACATCGGCAACACTTAAAGTGATTGTATAATCATGAGCACTTATGAAGTTTCCGACACGCTGGGCATCCAGCTGGCCTTGAGCGAGTGCTTTATAATCTCTGCCTAAAGCAAAATAGGTCAATTTCGGCCGGGGAACATAATTTGTCTCTACTTCAAACTGTGCTCGTTTTAATGCTATTTCTACTCTTTTCTCTGTATTCAATATAATGGAATCGGTTTCTCTTAGATAACCATACCTGAGCGCTTCATAAGCGTTCGTTGATACTTTTGCGAACCCTACATTCGTCAGTACCTTCGTCATCGATTCCTGTTTATCGTTGTGCTTATGGCTCGTTCCGAGAATCCGGTCCGCCATTTCAGCAAGGCCGCCACCGCTAGGAAGCAGTCCCACCCCTGCTTCCACAAGTCCCATGTATGTTTCACTTGCAGCTACTACTACCGGTGAATGAAGGACCAATTCACAACCTCCGCCTAAAGCTTTCCCGTGGACGGCTGTCACGACGGGCTTAAGTGCATATTTAAGGCGGCTGAAGCTTTCGTGCAGTTTTTCAATTGCAGGCCCAACGATCTCTTCCACTTTGTTTTCTTCATGTGCTTTTTTCATCAGATATAGGTTGGCACCTACACTGAAATTGTTTCCTTCTGCATAGATGACCATGCTCGAGTAATCCTCGTTTTCTAAAATATCGATAGACTCGATTAAATCATCAGCAAAGCCATCGGTAATAATATTATTATTACTTTGCAGCTTCAGTAACAGCTGGTCTTTATTTGCCACAGAAAGGCTGGAGTCTTCCCTGTTCCATAGTTCACGCTCTGTAAACGCTGATACAGGAGCCACACGCTCAATCGATTCACCTTCAGAATAAAATGATGTGCTGCGTTTTTCTATCCATTCCGGTAATGGCCCCAGCTCCCGCTGCATGCGTTCCTTAACGCGTTCGAATCCCATCAGGTCCCATAGCTGGAAGGGCCCTTTTTTCCAGTTGAACCCCCACACCACGGCACGGTCTATATCCTTAAAGTCCGTTGCCGCTTTCGGTACATTCAAAGCACAATAGTAGAAATTGTTTCTAAGGGTTTCCCATAAGAACCTGCCCGCTACATCTTCAGCGTTGTAGATGATGTCCATATTTGACTTCAAGTCTTTACTGAAGCTGTTCAGCAGCTCAAAATCAGGCTGCTTTGGCTGTACATATTCATTGCTTTCAGGATTAAAAACCAGCAGTGATTTCTTGTCCTTCTTATAAAAACCCTGCTTGGTTTTCCTCCCCAACGCGCCGTTTTCCATCAGTTTTCCCGCAATACTTGTCTCGTGGAAAAATTCCTGTTCTTCCGGATCCTGCCGCAGGCCCTTGATCACGGTTGTCGCAATATCAAGCCCTACCAGATCAACAAGCCCATACGTCCCGAGACTTGGCCTTCCGATACCGCGTCCCGTAAGTGCATCGACTTCCGCAATGGACAGGCCTGTTTTCTCTGCACGATACATAACATCGTTCATTGTCTGTGTCCCTATCCGGTTAGCAACAAATGCAGGCACATCGTTTGCTATGATGACACCCTTGCCCAGCACATCTGCAGCAAAGGCCTGGACTTTATTTGTGACTTCAGGGGACGTATTAGATCCAGGGATCACTTCTACCAGCTTCATAACCCGGGGCGGGTTGAAGAAGTGCATGCCGAAAAATCTTTCCTGCTCCGAATCATTAAAGACTTGGGCTATTGCCTTTATGGGAATACCTGAAGTATTTGTGGCAAATAACGCATCATCTTTGGCAACACGTCTCACCTGATCCCAGATGCTATGCTTTATTTCCACTTCTTCCTTTACCGCTTCAATAAAAATATCCGAGTCATCCTGCCCAGTTAAATCTTCTGTAAAATTGCCATAAGTCAAATTAGAGGCGAAGTTTAAATCAAATAACTGCGGCCGTTTTGGATCAGTAATCATATCATGTGATTTTTTGGAAATTTTGTTTGGATCGCTCTCATCAACTGCTATGTCCAGCAGTTTTACCTTTAAACCTGCATTAACCAAAAGGGCGGCAATTTGACTGCCCATTAACCCCGCACCTAAAACGGTTGCTTTTCTCATCGTCATGAAATAACCTCCATATTTCTGAAATTTATTTAGCCGCTCCCTGCAGTTATATAAATGCAGAATCCCCTGTTAATGCTCTCCCAATAACTAAGGCATTAATTTCATGAGTGCCCTCGTAGGTGTAAATGGCTTCGGCATCAGAGAAAAACCTTGCGATATCATATTCGGCAAGAATACCGTTGCCACCTGTAACGGCTCGTCCCATTGCAACAGACTCCCTTAATCTTAAGGCGTTCATCATTTTTGCGGTTGAGGTTGCCACTTCATCATATTCCCCGTTCCCCTGCATCCGGGCAAGCTGCGCAGACAGACTCATTGCATGGGATAGATTTCCCTGTATCATTGCCAATTTCTCCTGAATTAACTGGTATTTGCTGAGTTCTTTGCCAAATTGTTTACGTTCGGTCACATAATCCAGAGCTGCCCGAAGGGTCCCGGCTATCGCTCCTGTCGCCATATGGGCCACGCCAGCACGTGTGGAGTACAGCACTTTCGCAATGTCTTTGAAGCCATTAATATTTTGTAGCCTGTCTTCCTCTTGGACGACGACGTTGTTTAAGTGAATATTAGCATTCGGGACAATTCTCAAAGCGATTTTATTTTCAATAACATCCATATCCACGCCGTCCTGATCAGGCCGAATAATAAATCCCTTTGGTTTACCTGTATCCACATCTGTAGCAAAAACTGGTATAACATCCGAAATATGGGCTCCGCCTATCCATTTTTTCACACCGTTTATTACCCATTTATCACCCTCGCGCTTAGCCGTAGTTGCTAAACCACCAGCTACATCCGACCCGTGTTCAGGTTCGGTTAAAGCAAAGCAGGTCCTCAGTTCGTGAGATTGTAATTTAGGTACATAATACGCCACTTGTTCTTTGCTTCCGCCAAACAGGAACGCATTGTGTCCTAAACCCTGATGCACGCCCATCAAAGTAACTAATGAAACATCAAACCTTGCCACTGTATATAACATGAAAAACTGAAACAACTGACTCGTAGCCCGTTCGCCCTCCCGGCCTTCAAACAGCAATGGGTTATTGAAATAATTTAGTTTACCCATGTCATTAAAAAAGTCTTCAGGCACTGTTGCGTTAGCCCAGTGATCATTAATTGAATCCCGGTATTTTTCTTCCAGCAGATCATTGAGTTGTTTTAAAAACTGAACTTCCCCTTCAGTTAACTCTTTAGAAATATTTAATAAATCTTCAGGATATAATTCTTTTATCAGTGCTTGTTTTTCAGCCATGGTATAGCCTCCAGTATATTCTGATAGCGCTTTCAAAAAAGTCGCTTAAAGTAATTCGTTTTTCTGATTTTCTTCCTGTGCTTTTTGATTCGCCATTTTTTGTAATTCTATTCTGTCAGGCTTCGCAGTTGAGTTTAATGGTATATCCTTCACTTTTAAATACATTCGCGGTATTTTGTAGCCTGCCAGGTGCTCTCTCACATGCTTGTCCAGTTTAGCTTCGAAATCCGGATCGTCCTCTTTCAATTGCACTACTGCAGAAACAGATTCTCCAAATTCAGGACTTTCATACCCCACTACCACCGTTTGCCTCACAAGCGAATGTTCTGATAATACACCTTCCACTTCAGAAGGAAGAACATTTTCACCCCCGGTAATAATGAGCTCCTTTTTCCGGTTGATGATAAAGATATCACCATCTTCATCCTGCCTCGCTAAATCACCTGTTAAGAAATACTTGCCTGCAAACGATTTTTTTGTTTCTTCCGGTTTGTTCCAATAACCCGGAGTAACGTTTTTACCGTTGATTGCCAATTCCCCGATTTCACCAGTTTCAACATCGTTATAATTTTCATCCAGCAGGCGCACATCCATATACATGACAGGCTTGCCAATACTCATTGGTTTTTTTATTGCATTATCAGGTGTATTAACCATAACAAGTGGAGCTTCAGTTAAACCGTAGCCATTGACTAATGTGTAACCCATACTTTCAAATTTTTTCTGTACAGCCGAGAGCGGTGCAGATCCCCCCTGTATTAAGAACTCAACATTTTTAAAGCCCTGAATATCAAGATTACCAGCTGCCAGCATGCCATAATACATAGTTGGTATGAGCATTAAATAATCGGGCTGGTATTTTACCATCAGATCATTTAATTCCTTTCCGTCAAAATAGCGATGCAGAATCAATGTTCCGCCAGCCATTAATAACGGCAGCGACAAATCATTAAATCCCAGTACATGAAACATCGGAGTTGATACAATTGTTGTATAACCGGCATGTGTTTTATACGTCAATGCGGTATTGATCATGTTATTAACAAACGAATCGTAAGTGAACATAACCCCTTTAGGTAATCCTGTTGTCCCGCTCGTATATATTAAAGATGCAAGGTCATCGCTTTCTACATCGACACTTTTAAATGGACGGTGGTTTTCAGGATTAACAATGTCATCATATTCCGACGAATCGATATCCATATGGATTAGCTCCTGGGGGATTCCTTTCAGGGACTCCAGATGATTGGAGGCGTAAAAAATCAGCCTGACATTAGAATCCGAAATGATGCTTTCAATCTCTAAAGATTTCAGCCGCCAATTAATAGGCAGGAAAACGGCTCCCAGTTTAAATGAGGCAAACAACACATCCAGTATCGCAACATCATTTGGTGCGAATATACCGATGACGTCCCCGCGTTTTACTCCCTGATCCTGCAAATAATTCGCTAAATTCTCCGCACGGATGTTTAAATCCTGATATGACCATTCTGTGCCCTTACCCGGATCGATAATCGCTGCTTTCACTCTGTCAAAATCTGATCTTGTTTTAATCCAATCATAATTCATATTTATCTTCTCCTTTATCAATATGAGTCCGATGTTGGATCGATTGCTTCAATTCCCCCCAATCATTTTGATAAATATGTTGGTCTGTAATTTTCAACTCGTCAGAAATAATAGGATCAAAATCCATCTTTGATAAAACATCCCTCTGCAGATCCAGCCCCGGACTGATTTCAATTAATTTTAAGCCTTCCTCCACCAATTGGAATACAGCGCGTTCAGTTACATAAAAAACCTGTTGATTCAGTTCTCTCGAATACGCTGCATTGAAATCTACACTTTGTACATTTTTTACAAATTTATGCGAGTGGCCTTCCTGTTCAATGATCAACTGGTTATTTTCACAACAAGACTGGCTGCCCGCAACCAGAGTTCCCGAAAAAATAATAGTCTTCACAGTTTGACTTATGTCTATAAACCCGCCGCTTCCGCTCATTTTATTACCAAAACAAGAGACATTTACGTTTCCCCACCGGTCGATTTCCGCAAAGCTGAGATAGGCTATATCATGGCCGCCATGATATATAAAATCCCATGTCAGTTCATGGCGCATTCTCGCGTCCAGGTTATAGTTCATTCCAAAGCGGTCTTTACTGCCGATAATGCCTCCAAATACGCCGGTATCAATATTAAGCTGCACCAAATTCTCCGCCTGTTCTTCTATTAATACATTTGGCAGCTCATTATTTATACCAAATCCAATACTGACTACATCCCCTTCACTTAAAAACTGGGCAGCCCGTCTTAAAATAATTTTACGGGAGCTGAGTTCCATAGGCTGCTCCTGTATATCACTCACCCGGTAGTGGCCTGATAAAGCAGGATCATAATAAGCCTGCATCACCTGCTTATGGTATTCGGGGTTTTCATTTATAACAACGTAATCCACGAGTTCACCGGGAATAAACACCTCATGAGGGGGAAAGCTGCCGCTTTGAACAATTTCTTTAACTTGAACAATCACCTTCCCGCCATTTTGATGGGTGGCGGCCGCTACACTGTATCCTTCTCCTAAATGGGACTCATGAGTCATAAAGATATTCCCTTTTTCGTCAGCGTAAGTTCCCCGTAAAAGAGCTGCATCAATGCCAGGAAAGTCATAGTGTAAATATTCTTCTCCCTTGATTTCTAATACAGAGACTAAGCTCCCGGTGGTGGCATCATTAACCATTCCGCCTGAGTTTCTAGGGTCTACGCTTGTATTTAAACCTATTTTTGTAATCATCCCCGGCGAAGAAACGGAGTGATTGCGATATTGTACAGCAAGAATTCCCTGTGGAAAAAAATATGTTTCAACTTCATTATTTTTAATCGCCTCAATAGTAGCTGGTGAAGCCGTGAGTAGACTCGTTATTAACCGTTTAATCATTCCCCGCTGAACGAAAGCATCAAGATCAATCCCGCCCTCATAATCACTTATGTCATTGGCAATGATAAACGTAAGGTTATCCGGGCTTCCAGTTTCATCGTATTGCTCCACTACATGTTTTAATATTTCTGCTGGTAAATTTCCGACAGATAAAGCTGCGACGGAAATAATATCTCCAGGGGTAATAATGTTTTTCAAATCATTGTATGAAATAACTTGCATGTCCCAACCTCCCTACAGTATTTATCCTGCTATACCTTCACCATAAATGTACCCCCTTCTTTATCCTCATCCTACAGTTTTAAATTTATCATTTTATACAATAAATGTAAACGGTTTCAAAATATGCTTTATGGAAATAATTCAAAATTTGCTGTCTGATATGTCCATTTTGAGAAATAGTAGTGATCGAAAGATAACGATGGATAACCCCCCCAAAGATTGGGTATGAAGACATTGAGGAATTTTTAGGAATTATGCCCATTAAAAAGGAGAAGTAACCATGGCCATGTCTCGAAGCGCTTTACCGAAACGAAAATTATACCCGCTTGTGACGGCCGGGATGTTGCTGATGGCTGTCGTTCTTCTGCTAATAGCTCTTGATTACACCAGCCTTGGATTGCTGTTGTTAGGCTATGGCATAGGCATTCATGCTCTTATCCGAGGGGTTTTGGAATGGACGGAAAGCATTCGTACCTTCTACTGGTGGTGGTTGGCGGGAGGGATTATTCTTTTAGTGATGATCTTTTTCCACTTGTTTCCCTGACGAGGCTGGGAAGAAGCATGTGTAAGGAGGTGCAGAAATGAAAGTTTTCTGTATGATCATTGGGATCTGTGTACTGACGATGATCCTTCAAGTAGGGATTAATGGCATAAATAATCTGTTGGATGGCCAGAACTTTTGGACGCACTGGACCGATCGAATCGAAATGGCATTGGGCCTGGGAGTGATCCTCGGGATCGGGGCATGGGTTCGTCGAACATTTCCCCTAAAGGAACAATAGAAAACGTATTTCATATGTTCCAATTACTTCTATCTACAAGTAAAGAAGCAATATTATATTCTTTATTACTCTCCGTTCGTAAAGACTGCTACGTCATCCACCATTGATACGCTATCATGACAGGTGCCAGACATATGAACGTTCCTCCTGCGACCCTCCAGTCGTACCAATAATCATCTTTATTATCGCTTTCTTTCTTCCATAAGTACGTTCCGAACGTTATATACAACAAGAAAAGAGGAACAACAACGAATAGAAGGGTCAAATGAATCGGAACTCCTCCAAGGTTAGTAATGGAGAGCAAAAGAAAAACGATAATAATGGCAAACCACCGCGTTACTTTTTGATGAGTATTATTCGCATAGTGTTTGGAGCGCTCCTGCCCATTGCGTTTCACATACCATCGCCGTGTCATATTCATCATTAAGGACATAACGGCCCCTATCAACAATAAGCTCGAGAACAGTTCCACGATAAACCATAGGTTTTCATCCATTAGGCTTCTCCCCTGCTGTTTTTTTATAATAACAATTAATAATATGATCTCTAGGTGCTTTTACACCTAACAGAACATCTAAAGATTATTCCAAAATTAAAATCGTCTGAAAATCTTAAATTATGGACCACACACCAAACACCCCATTTTGCCTCTGGAAATGGAGTGGTATGGTGGTGCCCTCTCCTCCCCGTTAAAAATATGTAAAATAACCCTGAAAGTGATTGGTAACTAACCCTGTAAAGCTAAAGGGTGCCTTTTCCCTATATTTCAAAATAGTAATTTTTAAGTAACGCTCTATGCTAAACTGGATAGCATAAAGACAATAAGCTATTCAAATTAAAAGGAGTACTTCCGAATATATTCAGTCGTATTAGGAGGTTGAATTCATTGGACAGTTCATCAGATGAAATGAAGATAATCATTCCCGAAGGGTGCGGTAATGCCCCAAGAAAACAAATAGTGATCGATTTTACAGTGGCAGTATTAAAACAGCGGATTGAAATTATTAAGCAATATTCGGATGAATCTATTACATGATACCAGTTAAAAGACAAACAAAAAATAGAAGGCCGGGGTTCATTAATTGCTGCTTTGCAGAATGAAAATAGAGCAGGCATTGACTGTATCGAAATTTATCAAGTAATCACACACGGGAATTTCGCTTCAATAAACGGGTTAATTTCATTAACAGATGACTCAAAAATTGATTTTTGCGAGGTATACGTATTTAGCAGCACGGCAAAGCCTGGAAAAATAAGAGAAATAAAATCATATAGATTGGAATCATTGAATTAAAAGGTTTAATAATTCACAAATAGTTATAGAATCGCAAAGATAAATGCTCTATACGAAAGGAGAGACATATGCGGTGTCCCCCATTCACGCAGGAGGGTTCTTTTTCTCTCTACCAGAGCATCTCCGGGATCATACTTGTGATGATTCTTCTCACCCTGCCCAGGTTCGGCTGCGGCGCTCCTTTCCCTAAAGCTGAAGAACCATGTTTTTCTTTATCTTTTTTTATATCATTCCACTTCTTTTTTTATATCATTCCACTTGTAGAATAAGTAATAGGTTTGCTTCTGCTCCTCAAAAAAGTTAGAGAAGATTGCCCACCAGGAGAACCGGAAAAAGCTACCCTCGCCAAGCTTTTTTGTGTGGTTATATCTATGGACGTGGCGGAAAGAATACATAATACATGCCCATAAAAGGACTAGCCATTAAAACGAGACCAAAAACATAAACAAAAAAATTCCAGTCCCCCGTTTTTATGCTATAAGCCACATACACAATGGTATAGACAGTAAGTACAACGTATATAGTTCTTTTCATGAATGTCTTCAGGTGCATGGTCTACCCAGCTCCTTATAAACTAATCGCTTAGAAAAAAAGCGTTTACCCCAGGCCTCTAAAAAAACATGTCCGCAAGAATTAAAATGCCTATAAAAATAGGGGTGCTGATCGCTAATAAAACGCCCAGCCCCATTAATAAACAGCTCTCGATGGCAAAGGCAGCCAGAGCCGCCATCAGACCGGTGAAGAATGTTACGCTTACAGTAACCATAAATGCCTCTTCCATGAATGTAAAATAATAGGAAGCTAAGTCCGGAGATAAATAATACTAAAAAGTAAAAAATCGTTTTAATTCTTCTAATATTATTCTCTGGCAAGACCAATATGCCGGTTAACTTTAAAGAAAAAAGGTGCAAATGCTTGCAGTACTACCACATATTAAATGCACCCAGATATTTTTCAGTAAAAAGAGGCCAGCTTGCCCGACTGGCCTCTTCGTTATTTATTTTTTATAAGTGGGAACAACACTTAGATTAAATAAACTTTTTAATTTCTGTGGCGAACTCCCTCGGCGCTTCCTGGGGCACCCAGTGGGCTGACTGGTTTATTCTGACCAGCCGGCTGTTTGGCAGGTCCTTCTCCAGCATCTCTCCTGTTTCCACCGGCTGCCACGGGTCCTGGGTCCCCCACAGCATAAGCACAGAATGCTTGATCTCGGAAAGCCTATGAGTAATAGAAGTAGTATGATTTGTGTTCAGGGCCGCCGCATTACGTACAAGGCTGAGCTTGCCTTCTTCATGTAAATACGGAGCCATGATTCCCTGTAAGAAGGTGTCCGTCAGCTGATCCTGCTGGGCAAATACGCCTTTATACCCCTTCGAGAGAAAGTCTTCCATGTCCTGAAGAGATTTGTTCTTCCACGACGGGTGTCCGACCATAAGCATTTCTTCAATCGGCCAGGAGTCGTAAGCGACGGTGTTGGAAAGCACCAATTTATCGATTCGTTCCGGCTCTTCAAGAGCAAGAATTAACCCGACACCTCCCCCGATATCATGAGCCGCTACATGCGCCTGTTCAATCTCCAGATGTTCCATAAGCCTGATAACCAATTTCGCCTGCACATGAAGCGAGCGGTCAAAGCGGTCTCGCTGGTCGGAATAGCCGTAGCCCAGAAGGTCCGGGACGATCACCCGGTAATTATCCTCCAGCTCCGGTATGACAGCCTGATACAAATACGACCAGGTCGGTATGCCGTGCAGCAGCACGAGCGGCGGGCCTGAGCCTGTGTCTGTATAATTCACTTTCACTGCTTCTTCCACGATGCCTTCCAGCATGACAGATCGTTGATGTTGTTTAAATTCCTCTTCTGTTGTAGTTTGATTTGGCTTCATGTTTTTTGCCTCCTTAAGCATTTCTTTACACATCCCTAATTTCAGAGTAATTAATAACACGGTATTATTCAGTAAGGCATAAGCAAAAATAATCTCCTTTAAAAGATTTTCTCCTTTGTTCTTCCCGTATACTCCTATTCTTAAATATAAGTCGGTTACATTTTTAACTGCGGGCACTCACGAAAAAGCCTTCACGCTGTACTACTGAAGAAATTTGTTTCATAGCTTGATGCTACATAGTTTCTGTTAAATAATTGTTTTCTTCTCCTTTTATAAAATTTCACCGGTCCTTAAGAACTTTCTATCAGTTTTTCGACACATTTCCCCTGCTCTTCTCATCAATTTCTCATTTTTTTATAAAGAAGGACTCATCTCAGTCTCTTATAATAAAGGCAGAATCAAAAAACGGGAATAAATCATCCCCGGGATGCTCCAAGAGCACTCAAAAATAAAATTACCTTATTTAAGGAGGACTTCATATTGAAATGGAAACTGGAAGAAGCATTTCAGCGCTTGAATAAACATGCCGGCGAGGATGTATCTACGTTCTTAATTCAGGGCGATCCAGCTTTTTTGTATTTGAACGCCAAAGAGGAGCAAAAATTGCAGGATGTATTCTATTTTTTCCGGGAGGAAAACCTTGTGCATATCGAGTCCATTGATGATCATTCCCGTCGCGGGCTTCAAGCCCATGTGGTTCTTGAAGCTATTCCTCTGCCGCGATTGATACAGGTTTGGGAAGAGGCAGAGCCTTCATAGCATATGTAATGAAACATCTTAAGGGTTGGAAATAAGATACTAGTGAACGGTTTTATCCAGATAGTATAACCGCTTTTTTAAATTCTTAAATGTAAGCATAGAAATAGAAGCGCTCCCGCTATAAATGCAGGAGCGCTTCACCTTAATGGTTAAAACTTTATAAATCTGTTAAATGCTTGCTTTCTTGGCCTTTAAATTTTCCATTATTTCTTTATGACCTTATACCAGATTTCCACCTGCTGGGCGGTCTCAATGGTGCGCAGCTTCTCGAGATGAATTTCATGGCCCTCCAGGTGCTCAAACAGCCGCAGTCCCTGACCGAGTATGATAGGCGCAAACGCGACCTGCAGTTCATCCACAAGCTTTGCCTTTAACAGCTGCTGGCCGATATCCGCCCCGAGCACCACGACGTCTTTTTCTCCGGCTGCTTCTCTGGCCTGTTGGACCGCGCTTTCAATGCCGTCTGTCACGAAGGTAATTGTAAGGTTCTGATTTTCCCTGGGATGCTTCGCCGGCGGACGGTGCGTCAGCACAAACAACGGCACCTGAAATTCATAATCATCCGCGTAGGCATCCGGGTCCGGGCTTTCATCAAAGCTGTTCCGCCCCATCACTACAGCTCCCGTGTTGGCCATCGCCGTTTCAATTGCTTCATTCGGCTCAAAGCTGGCATAAATCTTTCCCATCTCTCCGTGGCGGTCGTTAACATACCCATCCAGCGATAAAATCATGCCCAGACATACCTTTGCCACGATCTTCCCTCCGTTTCTTTTTTTATTCTTTTCTCCCTTGCCTTCCTGGAATCCTTTCAAATTATTAATATAGAAGCTGGAATAATAACTTTGCCGAATGGCACAATTTTTAATATGACACGCAGTTGTCCTGTTTTGCATGGTACAGTAAATTCAACAGGAGGAAAGGAGAACATAGTCGATGGAACAATGTTTATGGCCCCAAAACAGTGAACTCTTGCAAACGTACCATGATGAAGAATGGTGCAGACCGAGCCGGGATGACCGGTACATCTTCGAGATGCTTACGCTGGAGGGGGCACAGGCCGGCTTATCGTGGAGTATTGTATTAGCGAGACGGGAAGCGTACCGCTCCGCCTTCAACAACTATGACCTCGAACACTGCGCCGGGCTTACAGACACAGACCTGGAAGCCATCAAAGAGAATTACCAAGTCATCAAGCATTTTTCGAAGCTTCAATCGGTCCGTTCCAATGCAGAGGCGGTATTAAAAATACAAAACGAATTCGGAAGCTTTGCCGATTTCCTATGGAGCTATGTGGATTTTAACCCGATGATAAATAGCTGGACAGCTGACACGGAAATCCCTGCCCAGTCCCCTTTATCCGTCAGGATCAGTAAGAATCTAAAAAAAAGAGGATTTAAAATCATAGGCCCGGTGATCACTTATTCTTTTCTGCAGGCGATCGGCATGGTGGATGACCATATTACGTCCTGCAGATTCCACACGTCGAATATTGACTAAAGCGGCGCTCGTCGGGCGTTTCACAATGCCTTATGAAATGATGACCCGCAGGCATCCATTTTAAAGCAGCTTGCTATCACTATAAATAAATGTATTCAGGCCAGCCAAAAGCAACCTGTCAATATAACCGGTTTTATTGCATTCTCTGCGGGGAATTCCCAAAACAAATATGGTAGCAATGGATGGATACTACCACCACTCCATAAGCCAGAAAAAGAGCATCAGCCTTTTTCTGGCTTACTCTTTTGTTGCGGGTTTACTAACAATTATTTCCATTAACGATAAAAAAGAGACAGAATCCCCGTTGATACGGTACG